>JANNCG010001288.1:0-3662 GCA_031386385.1 Myxococcales bacterium | reverse complement strand
TACATCGCAGGCGAGGGTGGTGTGGTCAACCGAACGGGGGAGCCAGAGCGGCCCGTGATCAATCACTTGGGATTTCGCTTCTCAAAAGTGGAGTCTCCGCTTGTGATGTTTGGTCCTCCCGATGCACCGTCCACCAACAGGTCCCGAACTGTATCGAGCAGCCCCAGAAGGACGTCCACACTGAGCGCTGGCGATCCTGCACAGCGTTTGCCTCGGAGACGAGCGTTTGATGGTGGCGGATGGACCAGCGCGCTCTTTGCGTTTAGCGCAGCGACAGTGCTCCGCCGCAAGCGTGCTATTCGCTAGAGTCGCTGCGGCGAAAGGGGCCGCCGGGTGGGACGATAAATGTTCCCGTGGAGGGCGTCACGCGCAGTTGCCCAAGCCCGTTGCCTGAGCGACTTGCAGCGAGCACGATGTCGTCACAGGTGATGACCGTCGTCCGGCGCGGCTCTATGTCGTAAGAGACCGCCGTTGTTTGGCCCGTGCGCGTGGTGGCTGAGAGCTCGTGTAGGCCAACGGAGTTGGACCATTGAGTGACGCCTCCGGGCAAAAGAGTCATCCCGTTGACTGTGCACTGTTCGTGTTGGGCGCGAAGCTCGATTGTTCCGTCGTGTGGGGCGTACTGACCGTGAATGATCGAGACAACAACGGCAGTGGGACTCGCGATGGCCGCGAACGCAAACAGCGCCACGGTGAGCGCTTCCCGCACGGTGGGTCGCTGCGCGGGGATTTGTGCTTGCTCAAGTGCTGTAGAAATCTTCGCCGACAACACCAGAAGAGTGTGCAAATCGTGGCGTTTTGAGAGAGGTTGAGACATCGCTTGTTGCTGTCCGCCCGGCCCCACTGCGACGAGCACGACCTGGTTGTTGGGTCGGTCCGTGACGGCGATGTCTGCGGTCGAAGGCGAAATCGAGCTTTCAATCACGAGCTTGCTTGGCCAATGACGAACGCGAACGATCCGGCGCTCGGCGTCGACAACGGCTTGGATCAATCGAGAGCGCTTCAGCGTCCAGATCACCATGAGTCCGCCGAGCAGCAACTGAACAATGCCGACCCCGTGATGCACAAGCGCTGAAGAGAAACCGCGACCCACCTGCACATCTTGGTAGATGGCAAACTGCGCGCTTGTCCCGTCGATAAACACTGCGCGGACCGCGGCGAGACCGTCATCTCGCCTCCACGCTCCGTGTCGTGCGGGAGCATCGATGTGATCTCTAAAAGTCCGCCCATCGAAGTACAGCGCCCCGACCGATGGGACTCCCGCCTCGCCAGCGTTGAGCGAATAGAGCCATGCGTTGGGATCAGAGAACAGCTGGTTGAGCCACAACACGTGAACGCGCGCCGCTCGGTCGAGCGAAATGTGAGCGCTCGAACTTGATGTCCTGAGCATCGATTGCTCTGTTGTGGTGCACGTGATCTCGGCGCTTGAGCGAACGCAGCGGACGCTTGCTGTGCGGATAAACAGCGCGCTGAGCAAGATCCACGCGAACACCACCAGCGCGAGCGGCACAACATTTGGTGCGACGGACCAGGTCCAAAAGGTCTGCGGCCCGAGCTGCTTGGGAACCGAGCGATAGTGCGAAATGGGGTTTGAGTTGGGGTTGGTCATCGCGTCGCTCGGGTGAGGCTGAACAGGTAGAACTGCTAGCTATGTAGTGTTGTTCCGCAGTCGGCGGCGATTCAATCGCTGGGTCATCAGCGCGATTCCGCCCGCTAATACGAAGTACCACTGCGAGCGATTTTGCTGCTGATTTGCACCTACTCCCACTCGGCATCCGCATCCGGCGTCCTCGAAGATGGGCGCTCCGTCGGCGGCATAGCGTCGCGCGTCTGCTCGAATGCCACTGTCACGACTGCTCGCGTCGCTTGCCACGTCCAGCACTGCAACGCCCGAATCCATACGAGGGTTTACGACACCCGAGTCCATCACCACCACACCAGAGTCCGCAGCTGCCATGCTCGTGGCTCGCACTCGAACCTGCAGTACATTGTCTGGCGGACCGCCTTGCGCCGGATCGCTAAACCACGCGACTGTCTCACGCACCATCCCAAAAAACTCGCTGTACTCTTGGCCCACGGTGTTGGGCGCGCGAAGCGAAAAATTGAAGCGTCCCATCTGTCCGGGCATCACGACGCGGTCCACCGTGGCGGGTCGGTTGGCGGCGACCCAGTCGCTTCCGCGAGCCATTGAAGCACGATCGCGCATCTGCGTTGTCCCGAAGAAGATCTCGCCGGGGCGCCATATTTCTGTGCCCGTGTTGCGCATGTCGAAGAATCCGCGCTGCTCGGCGCCAGCCGCCAAATCCAACGTTGTGGCCGCCACGGGAAAGCTCTGCATGACAAACTGCGCAGCAAATCGCGGGGTCATAGGGACCACGGGCCCGCATGTACCCGGCGTCTCGGGCACTGTCGCGGACACACTCGCCATCGGAAACCCGCACCCCGCGCAAATCTCTGCTCTGCGTGGGTAGCCCACCGCCCGACCGACCCAGTGCGCGGCGCCGGGAGAGTTGTGCAAAAATCCGTACACGAGCTCTTGGTAAGGATACGCTCGACGATTGGTCGCTCCTGCGTTTGAGTTAAACTCGGGCCTATCGGCACGGTACGCGGGGTTGTTCGGGTTGTTCGAAAAGGCAAAGCCGTTGTAGCCCCACACAGCGAAGTACCAGTGCTCTATAATGTTAGGGTTGTTGGCTCCAACACACGCGGCGGCACGCCATTTTCCCGCTAAAATTGCAGCACCTACGGATACGTTGTAGGCGGGGTCTGAAGCGACACGGTTGGGATCAAAGGCCGAGTTTTCTCCACGTCGCATCCCGCTGGTCACCTGCGCGATACCGTAGCCGCAATCAAAGGCAATCACGGTTCGGTTGGTCGCGCAGAACTGTCGCCACCCGGACTCGGTGTAGTAGATCGCCTTCAGCAACAAACAAGGAAACGTCACCGCCACATCGTTGCACGGCGTCGCTGGGTTTGCGTCGCAGCATCCAGCCCCGGCACCGATGGTGTCAGTTCCGCCAAAATTCCATCCCAGGTTGCCGTATGCGCGGGGGCCGGTGGCAATGCGATCAAAAAGCGTAGCCATCGCGTCGGTCGCAGGATTCATCCCCGCAGCAGAGCCCACACGGCAGCTCTCACACGGCGGACACGAGCCCGAGCCACACTGTGCGTTTGCATCCAGACTGGCGAAGGTTGATGCCAAAGCGCTGCAAATTTCCAGTACAAAAGAGGCGGACTTCGAAGATAACTTCACAGTTGTGTCCTCCAAAAATCAACCAGCTCGATGGGTTGGGATGGATCGCTAAACACCGCGCGCCGATTTCCGTCTCTGCTCACCACAACCAGGCTGTCAGTCTGCGTGCGTGCATCGAGATGACGTACGGCGAGCCATCGAGCGGCGCTCTTTTCAGCGACGACAAAATCTGACCCTGGTCCCATCGGAGCGAGGGACTGCGCAAACGTGCGGTCAAGAGACAACAACGCGAGGCCGGGGTCATTGGGAGGCGAGTACGCGATGGTCCCGTCTTGCAGCACGGTGGGCATAAAGTGCTCTGTCACGCCTCGCAAGCGCGCTCGCCGAGCGCCCGTTGCCACGTTCAGCGTGACGATCTCGTAGCTTTCGGCTCCGACGGACTCTGGCTGCACGAAGGTCAGCTCGTCGA
>JANNCG010001284.1:0-2264 GCA_031386385.1 Myxococcales bacterium | reverse complement strand
GCATCCTGTGCGAGCTTCTCAACAACGCTCTCGGGGCTGTCTAAGAGTACCCCACGAGTTGAGATAATGGGAGTTGTCGCGAGGAGGCCAAACTTGTCCACCACAACACGAGCCATCACTGTGCCCGAGTCATACATCTCGGCGCGCTCATCCAAGATGCGCTTTGGGATGGCCATCCCTTGATCGACATACACCCGGCCATGAGGGACAGAGCCGTCCGCTTTTAAGCTTCCGTTCATCCATCGCGCGGTGTCGCCGTTTTCGATGACCATGGTCTGCGAGACGCCCAAAGACTGCGCCAATTTCGCGTGCTGGCGAAGGTGATGAAAAGTGCCGTGAAGCGGGATAAATCCACGCGGTTTGACAAGTTGCACCATCCGAGACTGCTCATCGCGCGCAGCGTGACCAGAGACATGGATCACGCTCTCTGGGTGACTGAAATGCACGTTGACGCCACGACGCTCGAGATCACACATGAGCGAGCTCACCTCGCGCTCGTTGCCGGGGATTGTTCGCGACGAGAACAAGACTGTGTCGCCGGGCTCAAGCTTAAACTGGTGATGTTCGTTGCGGGCCAAACGTGCGAGGGCGCTGACGGGTTCGGCTTGGGTTCCGGTGGCGATGCACAGGACCTCGCGGGGCCGGAGGCGCATGGCTTGCTCGGGTGACACCATCATGTCGGACGGAATCCGCAGCTTGCCTAGCAACTGCGATGCCTTCGCGTGCGTTTGAACGCTTCGACCCAGCAAGCACACCTTGCGACCGTTTGACAGCGCCGCGTCCGCGATGGACTGCATACGAAACACGTTGGACGCAAACAACCCTACAATCACGCGGCCCTCTTGCTGCCCCACGAGCTTTCTTAGCGCCGCGCCAACAGAACGCTCGGTCGCGCTGCGTTTGGACACATCCACATTTGTACTGTCAGAAAGAAGGACGTCCACGCCGTCTTTGCCCAGCTCTGCAAATCGCGCTTCGTCGGTGGTCTCTCCATCCGTCGGGTCGTCTTCGAGCTTAAAATCTCCGGTGTGAATAATCCGGGCGCCTGGAGTGTTGATGCAAAACGCCGTCGCGTCGGGGATTGAGTGCGTCACTCGAAGCGGTTCGATCTCAAATTCGCCAAGCGAAATGATTTTTCGCGGCACCGTCGTGTGCAGCTCAACTTTAGGTACCTCGGGATGCTCATCTAGCCGGTGCTCAATCAAAACGCGCGCATACGCGGGTGCATAAACGGGCGCTGCGATCATGCGCAACAGGTACGGCAACGCACCGATGTGATCTTCGTGACCGTGCGTGATAATAATCGCGCGAACCTCGTCGCGACGCTCCCAGAGGTATGAAAAATCCGGATGAATGATGTCCACCCCGTTGTCTTCGTGGGGAAAAGTGACGCCGCAGTCGACCACAACGATCCCGTCGCGTGTCTCGATTGCGAGACAATTCATCCCAATTTCGCCCAATCCGCCCAGCGGAACAATTCGCGTATACGCCACAGTGCTCTTCTCGATTCAGAAATTACCGCCCGGACCATACTACGCTCCGCCAGCGCTCACAGCGGTTTTTGCCCCCTTCACGAAGTTCGGGCCGGTTTTATCGCCGTCCCCTTGAATCCTCTGCGTTGACGCGGCTTTTGCATGGGTGATACACGGCAGAGTCAAATTGAGATCCATCTCAGTGGTTAGTATTGAACTTCGTTTCTGGTCGCTTCGGTTCGTGAGACACGCGGCGACTCTCAAATCGGTTCAATATTCAGTGTTCGCGATTATTTCTACTGGAAGCATTTAGATCCGCATGCGTCGTGTTGTCCCTGCTTTTGCCTGTTTTGTGTCCTTCGTTTCGATCGTTCCAGTGAGTGTGCTGGCACAGAGCGCACCTGTTGGAAGCGGCGGCACTGGCACGCCCGCAGCGAATCCTTCGCCCACACCTGAGGTGGGTGCTGGGGCGGCTGAAGCTTCAACGCCAACTGCGTCAGCAACTGCTGGACCCACCGATCCCGCGGCCACCGGCTCTGAACCCGCAGCGGAAACTCCGGCTGCAACCGCCACGCCCACGGGTGCTGGCGGGCCGGCTCTTGGACCCGCGATCGTGCCGACGCCCGCTCCAGTCGATCTTGATCGCCGCGCGCTTCCGATTGTTGAAATCCACGGTTATCTGCGTACACGTGCAGAGCTGTTTCACGATTTTACGCTTGGTTGGGATCGGACCGTTGCGAACATGATCCCGGGCATGCCCCGCACGATTGACCCGTCAGTCTATGCGATGTC
>JANNCG010000124.1:0-5189 GCA_031386385.1 Myxococcales bacterium | reverse complement strand
GCTCCACGCGGTAATGCTCATAATCGCCTCACGTTCGTCTGGATATTATGAGCATTACCGCGTGGAGCGACGAGCTGAGTCGCAAATTGAAGACTGAAGGCAGGCTTGAAGGCTTCGAAGAAGGCATCGAGAAAGGCATCGAGAAAGGCATCGAGAAAGGCATCGAGAAAGGCAAACTCGAGGGCATCGCGCTTGAACGACGCAATGGGCTCGTGCGCAATGCAGCGATGCGACTGAAGCGCGCGCTCAGCGAGAGCGAGCAAAGTGCGCTCTTGGCCAACGCCACGCCAGAGAACTGGGCCCGCATCGATAGCGCGATCTTTGCGATGGACGAGCATGAGCTTCTCGGGTGGCTCACGCCGCGCGGGTGACACTCACTTCGTTATGAGATATTCGAGCGCCACCCTCCACATTGCGCGAGTCGTCGGCGAATTTCGGCGACTCTCCCCCTGGCAGTCTCACTCGCCCTTCGCACCGTCGAAGTCCAATTGGACAAGCGCTATCGCCCAACGAGTGTCGATAAATCTCGTGGATGCTTCGGGTGTTCCGCTGAGGTAGCGGAGGCGGTGGACGCGCGCGAGGTCGAGCAATCCGCCCTCACGCGCAACATCATCCACTGCAACCCATACCCACGCGAGATCCGTGAGCGAAACCGTGCGTTCTTCAAATCCACCCTCTGCGCCATCGATCCGAAGCCCGCCCGATTTGCTCGCACCCAGCAGTCGAATCGCACGCTCGTCCCAACGAAACACGTGACCCGCTCCGTGCAGAAGCGCTCGCGTTGCAAACTCTCGGGCGCGATCCAAATAGCCTTCGGGCAGCCGCTTCGACGTAGACCGTCCGTCGCCAAGAAGCTTCCACGTCGCGTGATCGAGCGCCCCAATTCTCCACCTCGGCCCACCATCCATCGCGCTCGCGACACCGCAATAACTCCAGCGCCCCGCGGCCACTTTCGCGAGGACAAACGCGGTCTCGCCCGGCCGAGGCACCACCGCAGGGACCGACAGCTCATCCGGCGCAGCAAACACGCCCTTTTTGCTCACGAAGACAAACAGATGTCCCTCATAGCGCCCCGTTGTGCACTCAACGTGCCCCAACCCAAACGCCTCCGCGATGTCGTCCTCGCCGAGCTCTGTCCGCACCGACGGAGCCAAGCTCTTCGGAGCGATCGACTCGACCAGAAGCGCCAGCACCGTGGTGCTCTCCGTCGCCGCGATTCGCTCAACGGTGGCGTTGTCGCTCTGCAGCCACCAGCGGCCTTCTTGCTCAGTGACGCGCTTGACTTGATAGCGCGAGCCAGAAGTGGGCGAGGGCGTCTCTACAAGAGCGACTCGGCCTTTTACGCTGCTGATGGGAGCGCTTCGGGCCCAGCGAAAAAGCAGCCAATCACCGTCTTGAATGGGACTCTTTCCGCCATCCATTGAGCTTCCGGTGGCGCGCACAGCGAACATGTCTGGCGTGCGTTCTGTCGTGCGAAGGCTCACGCGCTCTTGCTCTGGTGGCTCCGACGCACCTTCTGCAATGCCCGCTGCCACGCGCAGCTCGGGGTATGACGCAAAGCTCAACAGATCGCCACCGTTTGCGGCTTCGGACGCAAAGGTGTTCACCGCAACGGGCTGCACGTGCCACGCTTCGCCAACCCTCCAAAAGTGCACCTCGCGCTTGGTCCCAGGCTGTCCCGCTGCGGGTCCAAACCATTTGCGCAGAAGATCCGGAAGTTGGTTTCTCGTCGTGCTCGCTGAGGTCGCCACGTTGATAAACTCACTCTGTGGATGAAAGGTCATGACCCCGCCGTCAGGGAGCCGCACATCGAGCGGGGCTTTCTCAGGCACGTTCGCTCTTTTGGTTGGGAGCTTCAAGATGGGGTCGCGTTTGTTCCATGTGACCTTGCAGAAAAACTCGGCCATCGAGTCGGTGCTCGTTCTCCATCGTTGGCTCGTTAGCCGCAGGTCCACCAGCTCGCGTGTCATCGCTGCGAGCACGCCGTCCCGCCCAGGAGTGGGCGACATTTGCGGCACCAATCGACCCGCTTCGATCCGAAAAAACGCAGATGAACTGCCCTTCGGGCTCGTCCAAGCGTCCACCGGGTTGCTCTTCCAATAGCTCATCCAGAGCTTGAATATCTTCGGGTCCTCAATGCTCGCAAAACGTTCAGCTTGCTCAATGGTGGCGAACAACTCCGGCGAGCGTCGAAGCACCGCGTAACTGCGGCGAGCGAGATCTTCGAGCGTCATCCCCGTGCGAAGCGCATCGGCTTCAATCAGCGCCTCTAGCACGATCATCTTGAAGCACTTGGTCATTTTCGTGACCTCGACCTCACGCAACCAGCGAGCCGCGACCGCAAATACTGCTTCCTCGGCGCCGTCTTGTGAAAACCCACCCACCTTCGACACAAAATCAAACCAACTCTCATACCGTCCCCGCAGCGACTCAACGCTATACCCCATACGAAGCAGCTCTCCAGCGCGGGGACGCTCGCCCCGCTGCGCGAGCAGCTCGCGAAACACCCGCTCGCACTCGATACCCGTTGTGGCCGTGCGCGCGTTCAACTTACGAAGAACGTCCTTGGCCTCAAGCTCAAGCTCAATCGAGCATCCAAGCGGAAGCTCATAGGGTCCCGTAGCGTCCAGCGCCGCGACGATCTCTCTGGATGGATCCGAGGACGCGAAGGACACCAGCCGGCGTAGACGATCGAGAAATACGCGGTCGTTTCCAACAAAATCGATCACGGTGAGAGAAGTTTTGCCCCCGCTGATTCGCAGCCCGCGGCCTAGCTGCTGCATAAACACAACCGGCGAAGCGGTGGGTCGAAGCATCACCACGCGGTCCACTGCGGGGAGGTCCACTCCCTCGTTAAACATGTCCACCGTGCACAACACATCCAACGTTCCATCACGCAGCGCATCGAGCGCCATGGTCCTGTCAGCAGACGTGGGACCGGAGTGCACCGCGAGCGCCCGAAGCTTAGGATCTCTCTCACGAAGCCAGCTCAGCACATAATCTGCGTGTGATACCGAGCAGCAAAACACCAGAGTGCGTGTCCCTATGTGAGTGACCCAGGCGCGCCACAGTTGCTCCATCCGGGCTTGGGTCTCAACGCGCAGCGTGAGCTCAGCCGCAGACCAACTTCGCCATGGAATGTTCTTGTACTCAAGCGTGTCGCACACGCCGAAATACGCAAACCCCACCAGCCGCCCGACCTGAATCCCTCGGTCCAGGTCCGCGCGAAACGCGATGTGATCATCGAACAGTCCCGCAACGTCGGCCTCGTCGCTTCGGTCTGGCGTGGCGGTCAGGCCGAGCAAAAACCGTGGCGTGAGTTTGTCTAAGATCTTGCGGTACGAGCTCGCCGTCGCATGGTGCACCTCGTCGACCACCACGTAGTCAAAGTGGCTCGGTGATGGGAGCTTCTCCAGATGCTCTTTGCGCGCCATCAGGGCTACCGAAGCGAGCACAAACGGTGCTTGAAGAGCCTCGGGGTCACCGTCAAACCAGCGAAGCGTTGACGAGGTAAAATGCTGGCTAATCAGCGCGCGAAACACCCTCGCGGTCTGCGCTAAGATCTCTGTGCGGTGTGCGACAAAGAGCACCCTCGGCACCCGGCCGAGCTCGCGCGCGAATTGCAAGATATCCATCGCCGCCAGCCACGTCTTGCCCAGCCCCGTGGCCATCACTACCAGGGCCCGCGGGTGACCCGACGCGCGACTCTGTGCGAGCGCAACGAGCCCCTCACGCTGCACCTGGTGCGGCGCAGGAACCTCGGGCCGATCCTCCAGCTCCAGCTCAACTTCGCCCAACGGCGGTGAGTCATTTGCTGCCGGCGAAAGAGCCAGGGCCTGCGCACGGTAGCGCTCGACAAACGCGGGGGTTAACTCGCGGGCTGCAGGGTGGCTCCACAGGGACTCAAACGCGGTGCACAAGCGGGCCCAGGCGAGGGGGTCTTGGGCGCGGTCGAGACGGAGGTTCCACTCGATCCCGTGCTCGAGGGCGCTGCGAGACATGTTGCTGCTGCCGACAAACGCGACGGCGTGTTGGGGGCCCTCGAAGCGCCAAGATTTTGGATGAAACGACCGTGATTTTGCAGCCAGAGCCTCGGTCTCGATCACCCGCACCGACAGCTGTCCAGGACCCACGGACCTATCCACGGCGCAATCGTTTGCGGGATGGCTAAGCGTGTCGGTGAGCTCAGTTGTTGTGAGCGAGCCCACCAGATCGAGCAGCGCCGTCAACGCATCGGATTGCGTGATGTGCAAATAGTCACCCGTGAGCACTCGCACACGCGCGCCGCGACGGACCGCGTTGACCAGCGGTGTACGGAGACGCTCTAGCCCGCTGAGCTGCACAAACGCCGCCACAATCGCGATGTCCGTGGCGTGTGCAAACAGCGGGTGAAGGTGCGCGATAAAGGGATCGTCATCCCCGCCAGTGCTGAGCGAGCGCGCTTTTTTATCTTCGCGCTGCGCCGCGGTCGACTTTGGATCGCCATACTTCTGCTTCGACGGGATCACCCCTCGGACACCCCCTCGGGGATCGTCCATGTCGCCTGTGTAGCGAGGGATCACGTGAAGATGCATGTGCATCACCGTCTGCCCCGCCGCGGTCCCCGCGTTGGTCCCCACGTTAAATCCATCGGGCGCCGGAGTCTGTTTGTTGAGCTCGTGACGGACAGCGTCTACGGCGTCCCACAACGCTGCGCGCTCTTGATCGGTCGCATCGAAGTACGTCTCGACGTGCCTCTTGGTGATCACCAACGTATGCCCCGGCGACACCGGAAACCGATCGCGAAACGCCACCACCAACGGTGACTCAAAGATCAACGCCTTCGGATCAAGTCCACAAAACGGGCAGTCCACCCAGCGAGGCTATCATCAACGTTGGGGTGTAAACAGCGATCGCACGAGAGATTTGCTCTCGCCAGGAGCGTGATACACTCGCGATGTGAGCGACGACCGAGGACCGACTGCAAAGTGTAAGTTGCGAATTACGCTTTTGCTGGCGGCCATGTGCACGACCACCACGATGGTGCCCATCGGACATGCGCAAACGATGCCGAGACCGCCGCCGATTCCCGGGGCCGACGAAGAAACGGTTGAGGTCAGCGCGACCCCGATCCCAACCCCACCGCCGCAGGTGGTCGCCGAGCGAACGCGATGGATCAGACCGCAAACTGGCGAGGCCAAACGGTATCG
>JANNCG010000123.1:0-9059 GCA_031386385.1 Myxococcales bacterium | reverse complement strand
GGCGCGGCGTTGATCGGCGATTCCTTTGCCTTGGAGGGCCTTGGACTGCGCTTCGGCCTCCGCGGCTTTCACCAACAAAATACGGTTCGCTTCTCCACGTTCAGACGCAGCGACACGCTCGCGTTGCGCGGCGTTGATTTGATTCATCGCGTGTTTAACACTCGGATCGGGCTCGATGTCCGTCACCAGGGCCTTCACGATCCCATAACCAAAGTCGTCCATCGCCTGCGTTAACTCAATTTTTACCGCATCGGCGATTTCGTCTTTGTTCGCAAAAATGTCATCCAGCTTGATCCTCGGCACGCGTGCACGCACGACATCAAACACGAAGCTGCTGATCTGCTGGGACGCGTTGTCTAAGCGATAAAACGCTTCGGTGACCTTCTCAGGCAGCACAAAGCACTGCACTGACACCGTCACAAACACAAACACGTTGTCCTCGGTCTTGGTCTCGACCTTCATGTCAATTTGCTGCACGCGCATATTCACACGCGCGGCCACACGCTCGACAAAGGGGATCTTGAAGTTCAATCCAGGCTTTGCGACGCGCACGAATTTTCCGAACCGCTCAATGAGGCCCGTGGTTTGCTGGCTCACTGTGTAGAGCGACATAACCAGCACCGTTGCGGCTACAATCAGAAGCACCAAAAACACCAAGACTGATGGATCCATCCGACACTTTGACCTTTCGTCTTCAAACGCGAAGAAGTTGCTGTTGATAACTCCCCGCACCCAAGACGCAACCACAATCGGCGCTCTTTCGCGAATAAACTAATAGTTTCAGCTATTTATTAGCGTAGAGAAAACTCCGCATAGGCCATCCCTGAGAAGTTTGTCCCTGCACTTTCGGGGATCGAGAGAGAGAACAACATTCGCACTTTGTGGGGATCAAAAGCGTTCGGCGACGTCGCAGGTCGTACCAGTGACGGCGCAGCAAACCTCACCGCTCCCACCAAAGGCGGATTAAACGTCACAGAAACGTCTCGCCACGTCCACGTCTCGCCACGGTCTGCGCTGTGGCCAATCCGCATCCCTTCAACTGCCCCAAACGGCTCAACGAGCAGGAGCTGAGAGTTATCAATCACCTGCAGCTGTGCGCCAAACCCACGACAACCCAACGCCGTAAAATTGATCGCACCACCAGCACCGGGTTCACGCCGGTAGATGCGCGTGCAGTTCGTTGAATCAAAACGTCCGTGCGCATGAATGTACAGCGTCCCATCAGGAGCGCTCTCCATGCCTGCGGCCGCTACACCATACTCAGACGTCCCCACCAGCGGTCGTGGCATCTCGGCGTTGATTGTATTGCGCAGTGTGAGCACTCCATTCACGAACTCAAAGAGCGTGAGCTGGCTGTATCCCATAGGGCTGCCATCGCCACGCGTTGTGTTGCTTACGAGAGCAAAAACCAGGCCAAGTGCCGTGGTTTCGAGATACACAAGCAACGGGAGACGAGAGCCTGAAGCTGCGTTGTCGATGTACGAAGCGGCCATGGTGGTGCTGCGTTGAATCTTTCGACGGGTGTCGAGCAGCAAGTGAGACACATAAATTTCGTTCGAGCGTCGGCTTGCCCCGACAGATGAATATCCCTGCGAAGGCGTCAGGTCCCGATCGACCACGGGAGTATTAAAGTTGTAGGTCATCCCAAGCATTGGGGCGTAGCGCAGCAACGCAGTGACAGCAAATCCGGGGCTCATCAGACCATGTCCACAGTCTCCGCGTTGGCACGTCAGGACAAGATGGAGATTATTTTCGATGTCCATCGAAAGAGCCGACGTGTTTGCAAGCCCAGCAAACGTCGACTTCGCCTCCCACATTCCATCGGCGGATCGAGGGCGCGAAAAGAGTTGCATCGAACTGATCCCCGAGACGTCCTCCACGATCCCAGCAGTAGCAACAATCTGCTCGGAGTTCATCACCAATCGGGACGCGTAACCGCCGATCGTGGGCGGCCGAAGTAGAGGAGTTGCCTGTCGAAAAACCACTTGTGCCTGAATAGTTGCAGGAAAAACCACACCTCCATCGCCTGATACAGCCACGTCACGCAAGACATCAATGGGGACGTCCGTGAGGAGTACATCGGGGGGCGTCGCGAGATCATCCACTGCCGTCACGTCGAAGTTTGGCGAGTCCATCACCGCGACATCCACAGACGAGACCCGCGTAATCGGAGGCAGCGTGCACCCAATGAGCAAAAGCGAGAGAGCAAACCCGCTCGCGCAGCGTTTAGGCGAAATGAACAGCACAGCGAACTGTCTCACGATCAGGCATTTCTGAAAACAATCTCACGCCAAAACGTGACGGCCTATGGGCGTGAGATGCCAATCATGCCACACGCGCCTGTGGTCTCGGCACGGTTGTTCTCTGGCCTACAGTCCCGAATGGCGCCGTTGGGCATGTTCATCGGGTCGTTAATTACAACTGTAAAGCGATAATTTGCGGAGGGAGGCAACATGCCCAGATCAAATCGCGCTTGTAGCGCCTCGCTCTCACCCGCAAAAAGCGAGCGCGTGGTTCGCACGGTCGCAAGGACACGATCCATCCCCATCGCATCACGCACATAGATCGTCACAGGGACGTTGGCCGCCACCGCAGAGGCACCGGCATTTCGCACGCGAAAATGCAGAATCATCGCGGTGGGACAAGGGATCAAATCCACCGCAAGCTCCTCGGGTCGCAGGTCAGGAATATTCGTCGCTCCAGGCTGCACGTTCTGTCGAAAGTTGTTTAGTCCCCGAAGGGTCCAGTTGGCGCGCTCGTTGCGAGGGATCGTCCCAGACTCGCTGACGTTCGTGACGTGGTAGCTGTGTTGGTTCCAAATTCTTCGCGTAGCGACCCAATCGCGGCGAGGTCCTGCAAATACTCGCACACCGTGGCCACCGACAGTGTCACCGGCCTGAACCTGCGCACGGGTGCAATCATCAAGAGCCACAGCGGCAGAGCACTGGCTGATGGTGTAGTCGTTGTGCGAGACAATAATCTCTGCGTGTCCGTCGTTGTTCACGTCTGCAATCACTGGATATTCCCAGAGGGTTCCGCTTGTGTTGCATGCGCAAAATCGAACCCGCCCCGTGGGGCCGTCGTAGACTCTGAGCCAATATTCGTCGTTGTAGACCGCCTCAGCGATCCCATCTCCGTCAAAGTCAAACACACTTGATCCAGTGATCCTGGACGACAGATCGCGTGTGGGCGCAAACCAACGAAGCATTCCACTGGGCTCAAACACCGCATACCCATAGCCACCCGCGAGCGCGATCTCGGGCTGTGGATCATCATCAAAATTGGCGATCGTCGGCGGACCGCCGCCAGCTACCCCGCCGGTCAACACATGCGCGGGGTCTGCGCGGCCTTGATTGATGTCCACAGGACCCCATCGTGTTGCCCCGGTGCGGCCTTCGAGCGCCAACAAATAGTGGTCTCCCTGGTACGCCATCGGATAGTAGTTTGGCTGCACAACGACCACTTCGGGATCGCCGTCGAGATCCAAATCTCCGATCGCAGGATAGCCTCCACGAAGCATCGGGCGCCGATCCCAAAAGACCGTTCCGTCGCCACGAAATGCCACGTTGCCGCCAATCAACTCAAGGCGACCGTCGCCGTTCAAATCAGAAGCGACTGAAAAATCGCAGGAATTTTGATAGGTGTTCCAGTTATCGCTTGCGGCGCATGGCTGCGACCAACGCACAGACCCATCCATCCCGTTGACCACCGAGTAGCGAATCCACACCTCCGGACGACCATCGCCATCGAAGTCTGCGATCCCCGGCGCGCCCATCCCGCACAAGACACGTGCGTCGGTCACGCGCCACTTGAAGGTGCCATCGTTTTCAAACGCCGTGAGCTGACCCTGCCCGTTCATTGCAGCCCCACACGTTACAATCTCAACGAGACCATCGCCGTCAATATCACCCGCTGCAACCGATGCCCCAGCGATCACATGGTTGCCCGTCGCATCCCACAACGCACGACCATCATCCCCAGACACAGCGCGGAGAATCCCGTCGTTTGAATAGTTGATTCCTGCGCTCTGAAAAAAGGTCGAAAACACAACATCCGCGATATCGTTTTCGTTGACCCGTCCGTCACCATTGTCGTCTGTGAGATTCGCCACCACCGGCGTCATCATGACTTGATTGTACGAAGGCATCACTCGATCCGCCCCCGTCCATGACCAGAGCAACGTGGGGGTCACGCTGCCTCCCATCGGACGCTCTGAGCACATCGGGCCGCTGGGCGATGGCAAACAACGACGAAGCGTAGGCTCGCAGTACTCTCCGCCTACACAGTCCGTGAAGTCAACACAGGGGGTCACCGGCTGAAAACACCGTTGATTCACACATATTTCGTTCATCCCGCAGCACGTCTCGGTGCCATCGGCGGCCTGACAACGGACGTTGGCAGCACAATCTCGGTGACAAATGGCCCCATCGCAGACCTGTCCCATTGTGCAACAGGTGCTCCCGCAGAGGGCCGCACGAGGACAGCAGTGCATGTTGGTTCCACACACCTCGGCGGGGGCGCAACACTCAGCACCGCAGGTACGTGAACACACATCGCTTGAATTAGAATCAATGGGAGGCGTCACAATGTCCGTCGCGCTCACGTCCCCAGTCGAGGCATCCATCGATGTCACACAACGGTTTGCACGACACACCTGCGATCCCGGACAGGGCTGCGTATCGCTGCACGATCCCGCAACGGGGGGCTCACTACACGAAGCCAGTACAAACGTGAGAGACAACAAAGAGAGGCACGCACGCAACAGTGTCATCGCGCGAGTATATCAGTGATCTTGCAGCCGAACAGCGCGGACTTTTGCGACTGTACCCCCTGCGTCTCTACCGAGCACGCGCAGTAGCGACGGGTCTTTGCGCCACGAGCCAACTGCCGTCCACCGTGAGGTACGCGCTCATATCCGCGCTGCGCGCCGCCCGCTCTGCCGCCGCGATGAGCAACACCTGTGAGATGTCTCGAACCCTCGCATCGGGTGTTGTCCCCGCCGTGCAGATGGAGCAAATGGAGCCAAGGATCCCCACAGGGCAGCTGCGTTGATCGTCAATAAACTGCATATGTCCCGTCTGTGCGAGCGCGACCTCAGTGCTCGGCGCCATCGCGGGGTTAAAAAACGTCGTGTAGTTGGACGCTGCAGGCGCGCACGCCATACCAAACGCGTTGGGTGCTGGGACTCCGCCAAGGGCCGAACCAACAAACACTGTCCCCGCGCGAACCATCGCGAGGGCGGCAACCGCGCTTGGATACTCAGGCCCGATGGGGGTCATGGGAGGGGGAGCGTCCACGGGGTCCAGACCGACCACCGCGATGGCATTGGCGTTGCTCGATGCCGCGAGGACCGAGAGCTTTCCTCCGCGTGAATGTCCGGCAAAAATCACTTTTGTTGCGTCCACCAGCGCCATGGTATCGGGCGCACGCGCAACATCCGCGGGGATCTCGCGCAGCATATTGCTCAGCACGCGATGCGAGATCGAGCGCGGAATCAACCCGCCCTCCGTCGTGGTGTCCCAGCGAACCACCACATAGCCCCAGCGCGCGGCTCTGAGCGCATAACTTACATATTGTGCCGCTGGGAGCTGAAATCCATTCGAAAACACGATGATCGGAAACGGCGCGCTGCGACCCATCACTGAGCCCATGGGCACGTTCACCAGCAAGTTGATACGACAGTCGTTGCCGACGCATCCCGTTGTCGCCGGCATCATGACTGTCCGCGGAGGGAGGGTCATCGCCACAAGTGGGCCATCCCCCGTGAGCGCGCCAGCAGGGCCCCCGTCGTTGACCGTCACCACGTCACTCATCGTGGTTGGAACATCCGACATAACCGTTGGGACATCGACCGCCACAGCGGGCACATCCACTTCGCTGTCGGGCATACCAACTGAAGGTTGATCAGTGGACGGATTGGGGCGATCGGTTGCTCCGCCATCATCAACCACAGGACCTCCTCCACACGCGATGAGCGACAAGGTCAGCGAACAGAGAACGGATGTGCGCAGCAAATGGCTGTAATTCATAACGAAAAAAATGCTTAGCACACAAAATATCTCAAATCGAACCAAATCGCTCGCCCGCTCGTCGCCAACCGCTAAGGCACCAACTGCACCGTCTTGGCTCCGCTGACCATCGTCTTGACCCACGTGACACCTGCGGGATCTCTGAACCAGCCCGAAGCGGCAGCGTCAAAAGCTGCTCGATCCATGTGACGGGTGAGCGCTGTCATCCCATCCATAACGCTCGTGGGTCGCACTGCACGCACAGACCAAATGTAGGTCCCATTTGCACGAGCGACGCCGAGAGAGACGGACCCGTCCATGGCCGTGCTCACCGTCAGAGTGCTGGTCATTCCGTTGCCATCAAGATGCAGCGCAAACGTGCTCGTAGTCCCCACTGCAGGAGGCACCGTGAGAACCGTTGTCGCGCCCGTTGATGCGGCTGTCCCGAGCCCACTGACCGCGTCACTCACGCTCGCGGGGACAATCGCTCCCTCGCGCAAATAGATGGGAATCCTCTGCAAATTCGTCGCATCTACGTTCATCAACGTGGTCCCGCCCATGGCTGCAGGAGCGCTTGGATCAAAGAAGTCATACCACCGTGTACCCGCAGGAAGAGCCACGTCACGACGGCCGCGATCATCAAGAATGGGCGCGACCAAAAACGCATCACCCACTTGAAATCGATAGTCACCAGACCAACTCGCGAGCTCACCAATGGGCCGCACGATCGGTCCCGCGCGCATGGCGTATGCCTCTTGCGCCAGAGAGAAAAAGAACGGAACCAGCTCGTGGTGCACCTTCGACCAGTAGCGATAAATGGCCACCGTCTCGTCCACGTGATCGGGCACCGTCCACGGAGTAATATTCGCTCGCCCATGAAGCTGAAAGAAGGGCATCAGCCCGCTCATCGCCGTCCACCGCGCAAACACCGTGGTGCTAAACGGAATCACCGGGCCACCTAAGTTCTCATCGTCGCGATCAAGATACCCGCCAATATCCGAGCCAATCACAACGTAGCCCGCACGCGCAGAGCGAAACAGATGATCGAGTACGTCGGCGACGCCTATCCAGTCCCGTCGATTGTCTCCGACCCAGCCCACCGGAGTGTGCTCGGGTCGAGCAAAAAATCGGCCCTGAAAATCATAACTTTTATCGTATGGACGGACCATGGTCAAAAACTCTTCACGCCCTCGTCGCTGCACACCGTAGGCGAGAAAATCTCTGTAATATTGCTCTGAATACTGCTGATGCGGCACCGCTCCCATGGCGGTCTGAACGGTGGGCGTACGCACATAGCTGTCGCCAAAATCGAGCTTCCACCCGACCACTCCCATATCCAGAACGGCGTTTTGCTGGGCGTGCCACCACGCTCGAGCGCGTGGGTTAAAAAAGTCTACTGCTGCCCCGCGCCCCTTCCACCAGGTGTACTGCGCGCCATCGTTGACGTAGAAGCCACAGCGTCGACCTTCGATGAAATTAGGCGAAGGACCTTCATAGTTTTCAAGTGATCCAAGCTCGGCGTCAAAAGAGCTCGAGTTGACCATTTGAGTGATCCACAAGACGGTGCGAATGTTCATCCCGCGAAGATCGCTCACGAGCCGAGCAAATCCGGGATACTGCAGGTTGCTTGGAACAAAGGTGTTGTACTGCGTCTCCCAAGGGCTATCCAAGACCACCACACCGACGGGAATATCTCGCTCACGAAACCCGCGCACAAAGTCGTAGGTGTCCATGGTGTTGGAGATGTCCTTTGAGATCCAAGGCTCAAAAGCCCAGCGAGGCGTATAGCGCGCGGGATCTGCTATAGGCGCCTCAGGCATCCCCGCAAACGTACAGCTAGCATCTTCGACAAACAGCGCGTCACTTGCGTCGGTGAGTGGGACATCAGAGGTCACCCCATCGCTTGGGGGCATATCCGTAAGTGACCCATCGGGGGACGGCGTCACGTCCATCCCAGAGTCCACCATCGAAGCAGGTGTGGTGCACGCAGAGCTAACAACGAGCAGTAAAAATACAGACGAACTAGTGATCCTACGGGGCATGATAGACGCAGGCTAACACACCTCAACTGCCTGCTTGATCACCGAAATGTACCAATCAATACTCGATCAAATGAGACCCCGCTGCTGTCGCGTCCAGCGACTGAATAAACGTGATCGTTGAAGGCCGGGGTCTGGTGCACATGCCCACGCGCGACGGGCAACGGCATGGGAACCTCTTCAAACCCACCCACGGTTCCGTCGCAGTTAAGGGGTGCGCGAAGGACGGTGTCCAGCGTACCAAACTCATTGAGACCGCCAACCACGTAGAACCAACGGTCCCTATAAAATCCGGACGATGCGTAAGTGACTGGATCCATTGTACCAACGTTTTCCCAGCCTATTATGCCTCCATCTGGGTCTTGAACCGCACGCAAAATGTCCGCCTCAGGGACAATGTTGTTGCCCACTGGCATCCCGTGAAACCCACCCGCGACGTACAGCCGATCACTGTGCACAAACGCAACGTGATGCGAGCGCGCGCTCGGTAGAACCATCTGAGCTACCCACGGTCCCAACGTCCCATCGGCGTTGAGGGTCGCGCTATGCACCGAACGCTGTGCGACTCGCCCGTCGGTCCCTCCAATCAGCACGAGCCGAGATCCCACCGCTGTGACCGTCGGATGCAACGCCGTGCGCGGAAGTGGAGGTCCCTCACGCCAGCTCAAGCGCCCATCACCACCACGCTCTCCGATGAATGAGTGATTGGATCCTGCGATACTTCCAGGCATCGCGCCCGAGGTGAGTCCACCCGCGATATACACACGCGTCCCAACAACAGCCACGTTATGAAACCCCGTCGGAATTGGCAACGGAGTGTCCTCTTCCCACGCTCCCAACCTCCCATCGGCTTGAATCGCCGCGCGCGTCACTTGGTTGTACACCGCCTCAAGGCTCTCACCCGCACCCTGGCGAATACCGCCTGCGACGTACAAAGTCGCAGCACCACCAACACCCTCGAGAATCCAAGTTGAGTGGTGATCACTCTTGCGTGGATAGCTCGTGCTCGACA
>JANNCG010001282.1:0-3476 GCA_031386385.1 Myxococcales bacterium | reverse complement strand
GCCGAGCGGAACGAGAACGTTCAAACCAGCCTGACGCAAACGGTCAGCGGTCAGTTCGGAGTCATTATACGAGAAGCCCGAATTGATCGTCAGTTCCGGCGTTGGCTTGAACGCAATATCACCTTCAACGCCGTAAATGCGCGCATCGGCAAGGTTGGTGTTAAATGTCTGATTTGAGATATTCTGGTTAAACACCGCAACTTGGATTTCTTTCCAATCAATCCGGTAAGCAGCGAGATTGATCTGCAATCGGCGGTCATCGGCGCACGTTGCCCCGTCATTCGGGGCGGCAAAGGCATCGCTGGAAGTGGGTCAAGATTCACGTCTCCGCCCACGCCGTCGCTCATGGGCAAAGCATCTGGCGTGTCTTGCGACGCGATCGTTGAGCCGTCGACACGGCCATCTCCAGCTCCGTCGGCGGGAGTTCCCATCGGACCGCAGGCAACTCCAAGCAAACACAAAGCGACAAGAGAAAAAGGTTTTAGCGCATTCACAACGCGCTAAAGCTACCTCGAATCATCGTCTCGGTGTGCGACTATCGCTTCGAGTTGTGAGGATGGGAGGATAGTGGTCGGATCGCGTTTCGGTCAAAGCGCACTGCGTACTCTGCTTGCGCAAATCGCCCCGCGTGGACGCCAGAATAGAGCACCCGCAGCACAGGCGTTCGGCCACCCACAAGAGCAGGAGCCTCAGCCCAGTTGTAGCCCGATTCAATCGCGCGCGAACTGACACTCGCGATGGTCTGCCCATGCCAAGAGCCTTGATCGTTAAAAAAGACCACCGCACCGCGACCCACGAGCGAGCGCTCCAGAGGGGTAAACACTCGGTCGCCAACATCGACAAAAGCGAGTTGATCACTGTCGCCGTCACCGTCCACGTCAATGATCTGGCGATCAAGGACCGTCATTCCGACCACGAGAGACTCGTCAGGGTGAGCAAACGCTCCGCTGCGGGTGAGCTGAACCTCAACAACTGGCGACGGCGCGCGGGCTCTCAGAATAGCGGTTGGATGGGCGGCTGCAACAGTCGAATTGATCGATACAACGCATAGCGTTAACGTAGCGATCATGTTTGGGACTGTAAAAAGACGCGGCATTGAAGGGCTCTGAGCAATAGTGTCAGCAATCTACGTGCCGGTACAATCTTCAACAGTCTTTGGTAAATTCTGCGGCAGAGTGCACAAAATGCTCGCGCGACTCCCGTCTGCTGACCAACGCTAACCAGGATACTATCGTGCGATTTTTCAGCTCAAATGATTATCGCGAGCAACTGCGGCCATGATCGCACTCGCTTCGCATCAATTCGCTAACCGCTGCATTGGTTCTGCGAGTTTCGAAGCTATGCGTTGCAAATATTACGTCAATTACAGCGTAGGTTGAATGCGTTTGGCTGCGCAATTCTCAACGCGGATCAACACGCCACCGTGACATAGAATTCACGGTCTCAGCTCATCGCTGCTCGCGAGGGTTGCAGTGATACTGGCGATACTCCACACCCTCTGCGTTACGAACTGCATAGAGAATCCCGCCTTCGTCCAGGGCCACCATGTCCCGCATGGTCTCTTCGGCGGTGGTGTTTGCGGGCAGGTTGATTTGCCCCGTTGGACGCCCCGTTGTTTGGTCGATGCAGAGCAGGAGGACTCGCTCGGTTTCAACTCCACCACCCCCATCAACAGAGACGGCACCGCTGCGAGTGATCACGTCAACACCGAGATAGACGACGCCTTGCTTGTCCGAGTCGAGCATGAGCACATGCCGCACTTCGGTGTTAAGTAAGAGCTCACGAGTATAGAGATGGTCACGCGAAGGGCGGGCGACGGCGTTGATGTACATCCGCCCGGTGGCAAGATCGGTGATGCCTGCGGTCACCCAAGCGTGCCCATCCCGCGTTGGCCGTCCCGGAACCTCGTCTCGCTCTGTAGCGCTCTGTCCATTGGTGTCACCAATACGCACCAAGGGCCCATGCTGGCGCTCGACATAAACACTGTCTCCGTCAGCAAATACGCCCGTGACAGAGCCCGTGTGTGCGATCCGCGCACCCTCAAGCGCGATCCTTCCACGCTCTTGGCCATCGGGACCCAAGACAACGACGGTCTTCTCTGCGGCACGGTCGAGCACCAACAACCTCCCGTCCGCAGTGGCCGTGAGGTCTTGCGGGGTCAGCAACGCGAGGTTGTGCGAGCCCATGGGACGACCGTCGCGCGAGAAGTGTTGCAAGCGATGGTTGAGTTGATCCAACACCCAGACGGTTCCGTCGGGGGCGACGGTAAAACTCATGGGAGCTTCGGGTGCTCCTTCAGACGGTCGATCGTGCGCGAGCTGATTGGGCCCCGCGCCCCAACCCGCGCGAAACCACACACGCCCTTGCTCTGTTGCGACCGCCGCGTCCGAACCCACCGCGACGTTTGCGCTGATGCCAAGACCGGGTTCGATGGTGACACTCCCATTCGGATTGCCTGCCCCAGTGTTGCCACTGTTGCTCACACCGAGGTCCGTCGGAGAGTGCCGATCCGTTGATGTGTGCTGGGTTGTGTCGCCGTTGGGCTGGGGTTCACGGTGGAGCAGCTTCCAACCAAGACCCACAGCGAGGACGACAAGAGCCAAAACCAAGAGTCGGTTGCGTTGTGAATTCATCTAAAAAACGTTCTCACAGTCAGTGATCAAACACATAAAGCACTGGCTGGGCGCAACGGGCTAACAATCTCACAGGGGCACTGGGATAAATCTCGCCCAGAGCAGGATCCAGCCCTGCCAAAGTCCGAGTGCGTCAATGGCGTGTCAATTTATTCCCAGTAAATTACCGAGCAAATGAAGCGTAGAGCAAATGTATGCAATGTAGGATACCACGCGTGTAATCCGCAGCTTTACAGCGAAATTTGGCAAAAAATAGGTTGGCCCAGAAGTTGTATTACTCCTTCACGTCCCCACGGAAGGTATTGAACATGACTCTCTCACGAACAACAGTGTTGGTTCTTAGTGCAGCTCTCTCAGTGTTCGGCGGTTGTGCCGCTGAAGACGGATTCGAAGATGCGAATCCCGTTGATGACATCGAAGCACAGAGCGTCTCAGAGTCAGGCGACGCAATCACCACCCGCTACCCAGCTGGGACAACCGCCCGGACAACCGCTTCGCTCAACCTTCGCTCGACGCCAAGCACCAGCGCTCGCATCATCCTCGTCATGCCAAACGGCTCACGAGTGACCTTGACCGATGGCGTCCCCCAAAGCGGCTGGTATCAAGTGAACTTCAACGGCCAAGACGGCTGGGCCTTCGGACAATACCTCTCTGCAAGTGCTGCGGTTCCACCTCCTCCTCCAGGTGGCGGTGGTGGCGGCGTAATGCCAGGTGCTAGCTTCAGCGCACAACTCTCACGCGCTGATTCAGGCGAAGGCTTCTCATACTACTGGGGCCATGGAGCATGGGATCCCTCGGGCGCAACCGCAGCAAACCGTGGATCGTGCTCGGGCTCATGCCCCA
>JANNCG010000099.1:0-2690 GCA_031386385.1 Myxococcales bacterium | reverse complement strand
GGGGCTTACATCGAAGCTGTGTGCTCGTCGGACCACGGTTGCGTGTTTACCAACTCGGGAGTAGCTCCTGGCAGCGCCTGCGCTACGCTCGTTGTCACCAACCGCGAGGGACGGACGATTCGCTCTCAACCCGCGTGCTCTGATTTGCTCCTTCCCACGAGGACATCTGCAGCGATCCCGGTGAGCTTTGTGGGCGATAGTGTAGCGTCGTTTTGTGCCCCGCCAACCACGTGCTCGCCAACGGTGCAGATGTCCAACGTGATCTCAATCGAGCCGCGTAAACCCTGGTTTTTGCTCTTCTGTGGCATCGTTGTGGCATCGAGCCTTTGGGTCTATTTTGACGCCATCAAGCGCGGCGTGAAGAAGGGCCCAACCGCAGGGCTCTTTAACATGGACCCCATCGGGTGGCTACTGTCCTGTCTCGGGATGTGGCTCATCGCGTTTCCGGCTTACCTGATCAAGCGACGCAGCGCAGAAAACCAGACCGGTGAAGCGGGCGGTCCTACCAAGTAGCCCTGCCGACACGGCGATACAGCATCCCAGTCAACGCAAGCTATGGTCGCTCACCGATCGCTCCGCTCACCACAGCGAGGACTGAGTCGATGTCTCGAAGGGGGCAAAAACTACGCTCTCGCCCCGAGTGTGCCAATCCCCCTGCCGTCCAAAGGCACGGGGTGCTATAGCTGCGGGATGGCTAACGAAGTGTCTGTGTTGCGCGGTTCAAGGCTCACCAAAGCTGGTTTTTTGCACGCATTTAGCACGCGTGCGGGAGGAGTCAGCGAGGCTCCGTATGCGAGCCTAAACCTCGGGCGCGCTGTCGGAGACTCGCTTGAAAACGTCCTTGAGAACCACAAGCGGCTCGCGGTCGCGGTGGGCTACGAGCCTGCACACTTGTTTGAGCGCTCACAGGTACACGGCAGTGACGTGTACGAAGTGCACTCGGGTGATAGGACTGAGGTCGTTCGTGAGGGCAAGAGTGACGCTCTGGTGGCGCGCAGCAAAGGGACCGCGGTGGGTGTGCGGGTGGCGGACTGTGTTCCGGTGTTGGTGGGGGATACGGTGAGCAAAAACGTGGCGGCGATTCACGCGGGGTGGCGCGGAGTGGTCAACGGTGTAGTGCGAGAAGCACTCAAAGTCCTTGGTGGCGACCCGGCAAACTACGTCGCCGCGATTGGTCCAAGCATCGGTCCATGCTGCTTCGAGGTCGGTGACGAAGTGGCCTCACAGCTCGCCGAAGCCGTCGGCGACGGAATCGTCCTGCGCCGCGGCCCCACCAAGCCCCACGTAGACCTTTGGCGCGCGGTTGAACAACAGCTCCACCACGCCGGCGTGAAAACCATCGACACCCTGGGCGAGTGCACACAGTGCTCGCGAGAGCAATTTTTCTCATACCGAGGTGAAGGCCCGCAGAGTGGCCGAATGCTCGCGGTGATTGTAGCGGGCTAATTCACCCGCGCTTCACGCGCACATCAAATGCGAATGATGTCTGGCTCGCTCTTGATCAACGTGTCGAGCCAGAGGTTAGCGATCTTCTCGCTCAGCGACGCTTGCTTCAAGCGATTATTCAAGAAGTCAAAGTCGACCTTGTCGAGCTCTTGATCCTGATTAAAACACGAAAACACAATCGTCGCTTTGCCCGTCTTCGGGTCCACATGGCGCTGCAAACACTGCGCGCAGATCTCTTTCATCATGCACTGCATGGGCGAGTTGATGCTCCCAATTGCGACGTGCTCTGGCTTCAAGTGCGGATGCAAAATCTCGTGCCGTGCGCGCGCCACCGCCGCCATCATGCGGTCTGATCCGATGGCAATAATACGATCGACGTCGGTGGTGTTAATCAACCGCTCGCCGAGCTCACCCTGCGCAAACGCCACCATCGCTTTCACAATGTTGCCGACAAACGCGCGGTCCTGCGGTCTTCGCGGTGTGGGCGCGGGCTCGATGTCCGTTGCCCAAATGATCTGATCTGCCGAAGCCTCGATCTCTTCTTGTTTGTACAGGTCTCCGGGCATGCGATACCCAGCAAAATACAAGACTTTGCAGCCATTTGCCCGCAACGCACGCCCGATCGAAAACAGCACCGCGTTGCCCAATCCACCACCCGCCAAAAGCACCGTCTCGTTTTTTGGAATCTCTGTCGGAGTTCCGGTAGGTCCCATCAACACGATCTTCTCGCCCGGTGTCAGCGCTGCGCACAACCGCGAGCTCGCGCCCATCTCAAGGACGATCGTAGACAGATAGCCCTTCTCGGCATCCATTGCCGCGCCAGTGAGAGCCAGGCCCTCCATTTGCAGCTTGGTGTTGTTGACCTTTCGCGCGGTGGACTCGAAGTTTTGCAGGCGATAAAACTGTCCTGGCAAAAACTTTCGCGCCGCCATCGGAGCACGGACCACGACCTCGACGATCGTGGGGGTGAGGCGATTAACGGCCACCACCGTGGCGGTCAGCTCGTCTTCAATCTTGTCGGTGAAGCTCTTCCACGCAGCGTCCCGCGCGGGCTGCTCGCTTGCGACCAGGGTGCTCAGCTCGTGCGCAAAAATCTTCACCACGTGGGGGTAGCCATCTTTTGCGCTCGCCATGGCCTTCACCACGCTGCCTGCATAAACAGGGTGATTGTCGCCATAGTACGACACCACGCAGTCGCCCTTGCGGTAGCTGGTGAAAAAGCCCTTCTTGGCGTCGGCAACGAG
>JANNCG010000081.1:0-2686 GCA_031386385.1 Myxococcales bacterium | reverse complement strand
CCAATCAACCGGGACTGGTGTGGCGGTTGATTGGAACGAGTTTTGTCCAAACACGCGACCCCATTGGAAGGTGCCCATCGCGTTGAGCTTGAGCAAAAATCCGATGCCCGCACTGGGACCCATCACTGAGTTGCCTTGCATTTGAAGCACTCCATAGTGGAATCCCGTGGCGTACACCTCATTGTTTGGGCCCAACGCAATGTCGTCCGGCGCAACGGCGACATTTCCGCCACAAGTTGCGAAGGTTGACCAGATGTGTACGCCTCCACCGGTATAAGCCGCGAATACACCTTGAAACCCGGCGCCACCAATGACACCACCGCCCATGTTCACCGCGGTGCCTGCAGTCCCCGCGATCACAACGCGAGCGTTGACGCCCTGTCCACTCGCGGCGACCGAGAGCATCTCGTCGTTTTGCGCGCCGTCGATGACGCGACCCCAGCGATAGTTTCCGGTCGGGGAGTAGCTGAGCAGGTAGCCGCCGTTGCCATTCGCGTTAAACGTAACACCAGGTGCTACGGTCATTGTGCCCGCAAATGCGCCCACAAAGTACGTATTGCCGTCGCCATCGGAAGCGACGTCGTAGCCTCGTTCTCCGCCGGTGACACCCCCCACTCGACGGGCCCACTCTTGGCACACTCCGCCGATGCACATACCAGTGGTGCATTGGATTCCGCAGCCGCCGCAGTTGTTGACGCTGGAGTTCGTGTTGGTCTCGCAGCCGTTCGCCGGCATCCCATCACAATCCGCAAAGCCGGCATCGCATTGAAAGCTGCAAGCGCTCGAAACACACGTCCGCGTGGCGTTGGGAACCGCCGGGCAAGCGTTTGCGCAGCCTCCACAGTTCGCGATATCAGCGGTGATATCGATGCACATTCCTGTACCGGAGCAGTCAGCGGTACCCACTGGGCAGCGGCAGTTTGACGCCGCACACACTTGGGAAGCAGTGCACGCGCGTGCGCACATCCCGCAGTTATTGCGGTCATTTGTCAGCGTTACGCAGTTGGCTCCGCACGCAGTCTGACCAGCGGGGCAAGTGCAAACGGCAGCCGCGCATGACTGAGCCATCCCACAAGCGTTGTTGCACATTCCACAGTGTGCGTTGTTTGTTTGCAAACTTACGCAGACGTTGTTGCAGTCTGTCTGGCCACCGGGACAGCTGCACGCGCCGCCAACGCAGCTTTGATCCGCGCGACAAGAGGTCCCACACGCCCCGCAGTTGTTGCGATCAGTCTGACGGTTGACACAGTTTGCTCCGCACAAATTCGGAAGCCCAACGGGGCAGCTGCAAACACCGCTCACGCAAGACTGAGCGGCTGGACATGCGTTGCCACACATTCCGCAGTTGGCGTTGCTTGATTGCGAGTTCACGCACGCGGCACCACAAAGCGTGGGGTTGCCTCCAGGGCACTGGCAGCTTCCATTGACACAAGACTGAGCGGCTGGACACGCGTTGCCACACATCCCGCAGTTCATCGGATCGTTGGCAAGGACTGAGCAGGTCATCGTGGCGGGACAGTAGGTCGCTCCGCCTGGGCAGGTGCATGCGCCTCCGTTGCAGCTGGTTCCCGCAGGACACCGGTTTGCGCAGGCGCCGCAGTTGTTGTTGCTAGACTGCAAATTCACGCACGATCCTGCGCACAGGCTTGTGGGGGCGGCACAGCCGCAAGAGCCCCCAGCGCAAATTTGTCCTGCGGGGCACACGTTGCCACAGGCCCCACAGTTCATTCCGTTGATCTGCGTGTCGACGCACATCCCGTTGCACACGACGCCGTTCATTGGGCAGCGACACAGACCGCCCATGCAGCCGACTCCCGCAGGGCACGTGTTGCCACAGCGACCGCAGTTGTTCGGATCACTGCTGGTGTCTACGCATGCAACGCCACACGCGACGCTCGCTCCGGGGCAGCGACACTCGCCAGAGTCGCACACTTGCGCGCCTACGCAGGCGCTGCCGCACATCCCGCAGTGCAGCGCGTTGCTCTGCAAATCTACACACATTGCGCCACAGCGAGCTTGCCCGCCCATGCAGGTGGGTGAGTCAATGCTTGTATCGGGCACATCCACGCGCGCATCCGCGGCATCGAGCGCGTCCATCGACTGGCCATCAAGCGCGTCCATCGAACCGCCACCGTCACTGCTTGACCCATCGTTTGCATCATCGCTCGGGGCGCCCGTTTCAGAGCCATCGCCTGTCGCCGCATCAATCACATCGAGAGCGACGTTGGTGGGGACATCGGCACTGTCGGGACTGCCATTTGTTGGTGAATCGACCGCGCTTCCGGTGTCGTCTCCCGCATCGAGTCGAGGGATATTCACGCAAGCTGAGAGTGAGCTGAGCGTAAGAAAAACCAAGAGCTTAGAGGTAAGTGTATTCATCAGTATGGCTTTCAATCAATATCGCTAAATACGTGTAATTTTCGCGAGAAATACGTCATAGTCTGCGCCGCCACCGTTGCACGTGAGCGTGGTGGTGTTAAACGTGATGTTCGGTCCAAAGCTCCCGGTGAGGCACAACGAGGTTGCTCCGCAGGTGGCCACTCGGTTGGGATACAGAGTCCCCGTACTTGGAATGTTCGTGACGTTAATCGCTGTGAGCATGTTGGGATCGAGGCGTGCGAGCAAGGCACGGTTGCTCCCGCCTGGCAGCGGAAACGCGCCAAAATTGAATGGGTTGGTGTAGTTC
>JANNCG010000079.1:0-24442 GCA_031386385.1 Myxococcales bacterium | reverse complement strand
GGTCGAGCAGGCGATCGCCCCGTGGGGGCAAAGACGCATCGCGGTCCGGTGCGATTGGCAATGTGCCTGCAAAAACACTCGCCGTATCGGCGGCGAAGAGCAGCTTTGGCTTCGAGTCCGACAGGACATGACTGAGCTCTTTGGTGCCCAACGCAGGGTTCAGCGGAACCGTGACAACCCCCTCCAGCAAATGGGCCACGAGCGCCACAATGGTGCGGACATCCCGCTGCGTCCACACGCCCACCACATCCCCGGGGACCGCGCCGTGCTCTCGAAGGGACAGCCGGTGAGAGGCGATCGCTCGGTGCATCTCCGCCGCTGAAAACGCGGTCCCGTCCACACTTATCGTGCTTGCGGTTCGCTGAAAGAACTTAGAAAATAGACGATCCACCATAGTTTGTCCGCGGCTCACACTCCCCCTGTCCCTTCTGCGCGAAGTGGGGTAAGAACGTTCTCACGATGACCAAGAAGAGTGAAAAAGAGAAGGTCCGCGAACGCTACCAAACGTGGGCAAAAAAGCGCACTGCTTCGAGCGACACCAGCGGTGAGCGAAGCGAGGCCCTTGTCGAAGTGATGGTCCTGGCTGCATGCATTGATGGGATTTTAGTCGAAGGTGAAGCCAAAGCGCTCCGAGCGATGATCTTGTCGACACCCGGCTTCGAAGCACTCGACAGCGAAGGCCTCGCACGCACCGTGGACGTGATCTCGCAGCGCGTGGGTAAAGAGGGCATCGAGAGTCGAGTCAAGGCCATCGCGGCCGCCCTTGGAGACGACCTGGCCCTACGGGAAAATGCGTTTTTGTACGCGACGGCCTTTGTGCACTTCGACGGCGAAGTTGGCGACGAAGAGCAGTCCTTTTTAAACGAGCTTCAGCAGGCGCTCAAACTCAGTGATGAGCAGGCAAGTGACATCGACGCGACCCTCGGGGATCTTCGCGGAGAGTAAGGGTTCGAGCCCTAGTCGTTCCACCGGGTCACGTGCGGCGTTGTGTGGCCACGGTGACTCGTCCCGCTGCTAGTGGGCGAGCTGCTCACCGTGTTCGTCGTGCTTCGACGCACTCGGGTGCGGTTTGTTCGATTGACTCGAGTCGAGCCCACTGTCGACGGCGGCGCTGGTACTTCAGCGTTTGGTGTCGGCTCAGCGGTGTTGTCGATCTGAAAAGTCTCACCAGCGTCTGTGTCATGGGCCTCAGGCACGGCGGGATCAACCTGCTGCACCGGCGGCTGAACGGGGAGCCGACTCTCTGCCGTCGATCCATTGTTCACCGTGGTCGCAACACCCGCTGTGATGGCCGTGCTGTTGCGTCGGCGAGTCTCCGCAAGCGCGAGGGCGTCGGCAGTTCCATCGGGCTTTTTCAGCGCTAAAAACGTGATCCCGACCACCAACGCGAAGAGCGCAACGGTCCCACCAACAAATCGTCGAGACGGATTGCGCACCGTCGTCTGACCGCTGGTCGGAGTCACCTCATCGCTGACACGCGCGCGCAATTGCTCAAGACATTTCTCAAGCTCGTCACAAAATTCAACAGCTGTCTGAGGGCGAGCATTTGGATCTTTTGCGACGGCCTTTGCGACCAGCTGCTCAAGTCTCTCAGTGATCCCGCGGCCCGGTACCATCGTACGCACCAATTGCGGAACCGTCTTAATATGGTGCGCCATCACCACCACCGCATCATCGTCAGTAAACGGCGGAGCACCCGTCAGCATGTGAAAGAGCAACACGCCAACCGCGTATAGATCACTGCGACCGTCAATCTTTTTGCCCTGAGCCTGCTCGGGAGACATGTACCGCGGCGTGCCAAATACAGTGCCTTCTTGCGTCTGAAGCGCATCAAGACCCGCCTCGCCGTCACGAATCTTAGCGATCCCGAAGTCCACAACCTTCACCACCTCGCGCTCGTCTTCACGAGCACCATGGACGGTGGCGAGAAAAATATTATCGGGCTTAAGATCGCGGTGCACAATCCCACGTGCGTGAGCTTCGTCCAGCGACCGCAGGACGCCTAACGCAGCACGCACGGAGAACATCACGTCAAGGGGGCCCTCCCGCTTGATCCGCGTCGAGAGCATCTCGCCCTCAAGCAGCTCCATCGCGAGATACAAAAGCCCTTCGTTGGTTTGACCGAAGTCAAACACCGTCACGGTGTTTGGATGCCGAAGTTGCGAGAGCATGCGCGCTTCGCGGTGAAACCTCGCTGCGGTCTCTGGGTCATTTCCCAGGTCTTTGCGCAAGACTTTCAGCGCAACCTCACGGGACATTCCCCTTTGTTCAGCGCGGTAGACCGTGCCCATCCCGCCAGCGCCAACACGACCCACAATCACGTAGCGATCTGCGAGTGTCGTGCCCAAGAGAGTGTCTCCCTCAGCCGCAGCGATCACCGCCGCACTCAGTGGGCGACGACCATCGACAGAACATTTGACTGTTCCCTCGGGGTAGTTGCGCTGACACAGTGGGCAAAGGAGCATCGTGGGAAAGTCTAATTTACAACATTTCTACGGCATCCGGCAACTTTGTCTTTCTATCTTCTACTGTTCAGAAGTTTTGGGGATTAAGATCCACCTCAGCGCCGTGCAATCAACAAAAGCACTGAAATTTCTAGCTCCTCTGGGGTGTTTGTTGGCTCTCGCCCTCCACGCGACGCAGGCCCATGCTCAGTCCGCGGGCCTTGGTTCGCTTCGTGCACAGTTTGGGCTCTCGCTGTGGCGCGCTCGCCTGAGCGTCCCCAACGCCGCCGACAGACTCAACGCCCTCCGCGCCCTAGACCAGTATGCAGCGCAAGCCTGTGCGGCAGACGATGAGTGCGTGAACCAACTCGAAGAGCGATTTTCCAGCGAAACTGACGCGACGGTCCAGAGCGCTCTTGTGGATTGTTACGTACACGTTGCGGGACCGCGAGGCACACACACAGTCGTCCTCAACGCCGTCAACCGAACCACTTTGGCGCCCGCAGTAGGAGCGCATGCCCTCGCGCTCGTGGGTCGAAGGTTGTCGAGCGACGACTTTGACACGATCGTCAGCGCGGCTGTTGGGTCTTCGTGGACACAACACCAAGGACTCTTCGCGGCTGCGATGGACGCCCTCAGTCATGCGCCCGACGAGGTGTTCGCCGATCGGGTCAACGCTCACCGAGCCAACTCAGCCCATCTAGCGGTCATCCTTTCTGCGATCGCGAAGCGAGGCGATCCACGTTGGGGCTCTGTGGTGATTGAGCAATTGAGCGGGGATATTGCAGTGCGAACAGCGGCCGCCAACGCCGCGGCGTCCCTGCGTTTGCTCGAAGCGGCCACCCCTCTAGCGCGCATCGCGATGAGCCCGACAGACACCAGCGCAACTCGCGCAACCGCACTACGCGCACTCGCGGTGGTGGGCGCTGGCAATCCCGAGCAGACTCAGCGAGCCATCATGCAAGGCCTTCGCGAGCCAGAAACTCGAGAAGCCGCACAATATGCTGCGGCGAGGTTGGGGATGCAGTCCGTGACGGCTGAGATTGCGGGCTTGCTTCGCGCTCGGTGGAGCGTTGATCGTCGAAATACCGCGCAAATACTCGGCGAACTTGGTGGTCCCGCCGCCGCACGGGCGTTGATCGTCGCGCTTGATTCTGAGCGTGATCAAGGTGTGCGTCAGGTTTTGTGGCGATCGGCGCTGCGTGCGGACCCACCCACAATGGAGAGTGCTCTGCGAGCAGAGCGTGCTCCTGACGAGGCCTCACGATGGGGTGCGATTGAGCTTGGCTTGCGTTCGGGGCGCTGGATAAGCCACGCGAGCGCCCAAGGCAGCTCGGTCGCTGCGATGGTGATCGAGTGTGCTCTGGGACAAACGGCAGCAACGATTGTCCGGCTGCGTGAACCCAATCTGCAACAGCGAACCAACGCCGCGTGGGCTTTGACGTTCGCGCCCGCAAACGCTGCGGTCGAAAGAGCAGTGTTATTGCAGCTCAACGAAGAGCGAGTCCCCCTGGTGAAAGCGCTGCTTTGGATCGTTGCAGGACACAATGACTCCCTCGCCGTGCGACAACGCCTCGTCGAAAATTTTGTCGGAACACCAGGGGTTCTATCCACCGACGTGCTCGTCGCGCTCGATGTCGCCAGTCGCCTGGGAGTGCACTTCTCAACGGCTTGGGCGGTCGAGCTGCTCTCCGATCATCGTGCCTCGGTGCGTGCTTTGGGTGCGTGGGTTGTGCGGCGGTTAACTATGCGACTTGCGATGCCGTTGTTGCGCCGTGTGGCTGCCGGCGAGAGCCATGCTGAGGCTCGACTCGCAGAGTTTTCGGCGCTCGGACTGAGCGAAGTGGACAGCCGAGAAGCGGGCCGTTGGTCCGCTGAAGAGTCCGAGTTTAGCGGCGATTCAACCCTCAGAGTCGACGGAACTATCCCCAACAGTTTGTGGTCCCTCTGGTTGCCCGGCGGCAGCATGGCGCTCGCGATCGCGAACAGTGACGGGGTGGTTGTGGTCCCAAACGTAAGCGCGGGGCCTATGGCGATGGACTCCATTGAGTAGGTAGATTTCTTGTTTCTTTGCCTACCGAACTTGTAGTGCTAATCTTTTTCGCGAAGAAAGTTTGGTCATTATGGGAGTTGAAGACGTCAACGCGTTGCCACTTGAGAAGGTTTTAGAGCGGCTCAATGGTGTGGTCGATAAGCTTGAGCGGGGAGATGTTCCGCTCGAACAAGCACTCGCGATGTTTGAAGAAGGCGTGCACCTTGCGCGAGAGGGACAAAAGCGCCTAGACGCCGCCGAAACCCGGATTGAAGCGCTGGTTCAGGGCGTAAACGCAGAGGGTCAGCCGCTCACGCAGCCGCTCCAAAGTGCACAAACGCCCCATGTGACCCGCTGATTACCCGCAATTCGCATAGAGATAGTGGACGAGATCACAACGGGGATGTTACCAATCGCACCGTTATTTCATGGTTGTCACAACCGAACATAGTCACACGAATTTTTCTGGAGGAACGTAGGATGGCGAATCCCCGTCGCGTTGCATGGCTTCTCGTCGCAGCCCAAGTTGGCGTTGCGATCATCACATACAATCAATCAGCACTTGCACAAGCACGGCCGACGACGCCGCCTGCTGATGAAGAAGATGAGGAGGATCCACCATCCACATCCACAACCCCAACTGGTGGACCCGCAGGAGCCGCCGCGACCCCAGCAGCGACCACAACTCCGCCAGAGACCGCACCAGCAGCGACACCGCGCACTCACGCGGACTATCCTGCTGCAGATGAATCTGAGACGGACCGTGATGCGCGACGCGAGCGAATGCTCCCGCGTTTTTCGGGCGTCGATGGCTCCATCGGTTTGGTCCACATCGCAACAGCAGAGGCAGGGAGCGAGCAGAGCTTTCGCTTTGGTTTGTTGGCCGAGTACTTCGGGACGCGAGGTTTTCTTCGCCCCGAGATGAGTACGAACCACCCGTTGACCACGGTTCCGGACGACACGAGCCGGATTGGTGCAACGCTCACAGCGTCATACTCACCGCTGCGATATCTCGAAGTGTTCACAGCATTGCGGTCATTCGCGACGTCGAACAATCGCGAGGTCCCAGGGCTGTTTCAAGTCCTCGGTGACGCACAGCTCGGTGTGAAGGGTGTGCTCCCGATCATGCGTGGTTTGACCGTTGGCGCGAGCGTCGCTGCGATTTTCTTAAATCGCGCAGGCGGCATTGGGCTCAACGCAGACGGTACCTCGGCAAACTTCCGTTTGCTCACGACGTTTGACCTCGGCCAAGTGAGCTCAGCGCCCATTCGCTTTCACTTGAACCTCGGCTATCAGCTCGACAACAGCGCGTCGCTTGTTCGCGACACTGAGGTCAAGCGTCAGATGGCTCAGCCTGGGTACGATCCAGCGGTGTGCAACAACCCACGTTTGCCAAACGGCGATCCAAACCCAGCGTGGGTAAACAACCCCGCATGTCACGCCGAGATCACTCGCGGCGAGCGATTTGCACTTGGAATTAACCGCGCCGATCGATTCAACATCGGCATCGGTATCGACTCTCGCATCAGCACGAGCGCCATTGGGTTTCAGCCCTTCGTCGAGTGGAACGTTCCGCTCCCCGTGATCCGCAGCGGCTATTTGTGTTGGCTCCCCGGCACCACCATGTCGCCCATCCCGATGGACGATGATCAGTGCTACGACGGCGGCGCACCCTTCGCTGCGATCCCGTCTAACCTGACGCTCGGTACTCGCGTGTGGACCCCCTACGCACGCGGGCTCTCAGGCATCCTCGCGGTGGACATTGCCACCGGTGGCTCAAGCCAGTTTGTGCGCGTCCTTGCCCCAAACCAACCGTGGAATTTGTACTTCGGTTTGTCGTTTGCACACGACTTTCACCCACGCACCGAGCGCATCACTGTGGACCGTGTCGTCGAGCGCATCGTTGAGCGCGACAACACCCCCCACGGCGGAGAGCTAATTGGTGTGATCACAGACGAAGAAACCCACCAGCCCATCGCACATGCGCGTGTCGAAATTCAGGGTCATCCTGAGTTTGGTATCGCCGCAACGGACGCTCAAGGCCGCTACCGAACCCGTCGTCTTACTCCTGGTGACTACCAGTTGCACGTGCACATGACGGATTACACCGACAACAACTGCCCAGCGAACATGCCTGCACCAACAGGTGACTCACGCAACAGCCCCGACACCACCGTGAACTGCGCCATTCGGATCGCAGCACGGCACGGTATTGTGGCCGGTCGCGTGAGCAACAACGCAAGCGCACCTGTCGCTGGCATCGTTGTCACGTTGACCCCCCAAGCTGGGATCACCGTTCCGCAGGGACAGAGCGCTCCGGCACCTGTCACCGCGACAACGGGCGCCGATGGTACCTTCCGCTTTGAGAACGTCCTCGCAGGATCGTGGTCGATTCGCGCGGATCAAGGCACCACCACCCGAGCCTCTGCATCACGCACAACAGATGTTGTTGTTCGTCAGACCACCGCAGCAGACATCCAAGTAGCAGACGTTGATGCTGCCGGCTTCCGCATCGTGGGTCGCAACGTGAACATCCCTGAGCAAGTGCACTTCGCCAATGATTCTGCAGACATTCTTCCAGATTCACAGACGTTGCTCGAGCGCATCTCAGACTTTCTCAATCGTCACCCCGAGCTTCAGCTGCTCGAGGTGCAAGGCCACACAGACAACCGTGGTGTCCGTGCTCGCAACGTCACTCTGTCGCAGCAACGCGCACAGGCCGTTGTGACCGCGCTCACGACGTTGGGCGTTCAGGCTGATCGTTTGGTTGCACGAGGGGTTGGTCCAGACCGCCCCATCGCTCCAAACCTCACCGACGCTGGCCGCGCACGCAACCGCCGCGTGATGTTCGAAATCAAGCGCCGCGGTCGCTAGTCGACCCAGGGTCGCCGCTCGGTGGCGACAAATTCTGCTCAGTGCGTCCGAAGGGGGCACTCGGTGAGATGAAATTCTTGTTTGTGCTTCTGGGGTGAGTATTCTTTGCGTGTGTGTCGTATGATTCGCGCGCAAGGTCTATTTTCACTTGGCGGCGTACACAGATTCAGCAACAGCTCTAGTCGGTCGTTTGGTTGGAGAAAAATACCAACTACGCCGCGTGCTTGGCGAAGGCGGGATGGGCGCGGTGTACGAAGCGCTCAACACCTGGACCAGCAAACGTGTGGCGCTAAAGCTTATGCTCGGTACCGACGCGAAGCACGAAGACTTCGTGCGCCGGTTTCAGCGTGAGGCGAAAGCTATCGGCAGAATCGAGCATGAGAACATTGTTCAAGTGCTTGATCTGGGGATCGAAGACGGCAATTTTTTTCTCGTGCAAGAGTTCTTAGACGGCCACGATCTGCGCGCCGAGCTCGACGCGCGCAATGTGCTGTCGCCCAAAGAGACCTGTGACCTGCTCGTCCCCGTGATGGCAGGCGTTGCCGCAGCGCACGCACAGGGAGTGATCCACCGGGATATTAAGCCGCAAAACTTGTTCTTGATGAAGAACTCTAGCGGCAGGGTGATCCCGAAGGTGATCGATTTTGGCATCGCCAAGCTGATGGACCAAGACGACGGCAACGTCTCGCTGACGCGCACCGGGGCCGCGATTGGGACTCCCTTGTATATGAGCCCCGAGCAGGCCCGCGGCGACCGCTCGCTGGACGCACAGACAGACATCTGGTCCCTCGGAATAGTCATGTTCGAGTGCCTCACCGGCGAGTGTCCCTTCGACGGCAACAACCACAACGAGGTCATCGCGAAGATCCTCACGATGACAGCGCCTCCGCTGCACTCCATCGGGGATTTTTCTCAGTCCCTCAGCGGTGTGGTCGCCAAAGCGCTCGAGCGCTCACGAGAGAAGCGCTATCGCACGATGGACGAGTTTCGTGAGGCCGTGCTGAGTTGCCCTGAATTTGCACGCAATACGGTGGTCACGATCAACCACAGCGCGCAAGAGATGTCCATTCTGCCAGGGCACTTCGAGGCCACCACGATGTCCGCGAAAGACGAGACAACGACGGGTGAAGAGCTCGCGGCACAAAGCAACGGCACGGCGGCGTCAATTCGAGACAAACAGACACAAGTTGCGGGTTCTGCAAAAAATCACGCGGCCTCAATGGCACAAACCGCGGTCGCTCAAGACAGCCTGCGTGTGGTGACTCCTCGCGATGAGCGAGACCCAAGCGTGAGCAACACGATGGCGCCAGTGACAAAACCTGCACCACCGAAGGTCCCCGCTGCGGCGATCATCGCGGCAGGAGCGCTGTTGCTTGTCGTGATCGTAGCGGCAAAAGTGAGCAGCAATCCCACAACGACCACAACCCCCATCCAGACTCCCGCGGCGATCGCTGACTCAGGGGTTGCGCCGACACAATCGGTGCAAATTATGGGCGAATTTGGCATGGCTTTGAGCACTGATCCCCCCCACTCAAACATTGAGCTTGATGGACGCAGCGTCGGAGTCGGTGCCTATGCAGGCCGGTTTATTCGTGACGGGGTGACCCACCGACTGCGTGTATCTGCCACAGGTTATATCGCACAAGAGTTAACTTTTACCGACGCCCCACCACCGGGAAGAATCTCGCTGGTGCGCGCTCCGGGAGGCGCGAATGCCCGGACCCTTCCTCGCGCCGATGCGGGAAGCAATGGTGGGGCAGCTCACACAACACCGCGGCAAACAGGCGGCGGTTCAGGTCCATTGATCAGAGGTTATGAGTGATGCGAGCGAATAGATCTGCAGCTTTGACGCTAGTTTTGAGCCTTGTCTCAATGACCGTTGCAACGACAACTCTGCCCTCCGTTGCGTGCGCGCAGACGGCGCCTCGCGACCCCGCAGCAGAGGCCCGAACTCTCTTTGATCAGGGTGTGGCCAACGCAGACGGTGGGCGCTATGCCGAGGCGATCACGGCTTTTGAGCGGTCGTATGCGCTGCGAGCGTCTCCCGTGGTGTTGCACAACCTCGCGATGGCGTACCGTGGAGTGGGTCGGTTGCTTGAGGCGATCCAGACGTTTGAGCGATTTTTTCAAAACCCCGGGACGCGGATCACGGCAGAGCGATTGGCAGAACTTCGGCGCGAGTTTGAAGCGCTGCGTGGGGAGGTTCCCGCGCTTAACTTTGCGGTGAGCCCGGCGAACGCGCGACTGTCGATTGACGGGCGTGAGGTCACTGACGCGCGGGATCGTGTGCAGGTCGACCCAGGCGAACATGCGGTTGAGGTCAGTCTTGATGACTACGTCACCCAGCGAATCACGGTGACGGCCGAGCGCTCATCGCATCGCTCGGTGCAACTGCAGCTTGTACAGAGCCCCGCAGACGCGCAATTGTTAGTTGAGAGCAATGTTGAACGCGCTGCGATTTCACTGGATGGACGCAATGTTGGTCAACAACGAGTGAGCGTTCACGCAGACCCCGGTGATCACGAAGTGACGGTCAACGCGGCGGGGTACCGTCCCGTCACGCGAAGGGTGACTGTGGGTCGCCACGGGACTGTACGCGTTGATATGATCATGCAGCGCGTTGAGGGTGTACGCGGATGGATTGTAGGGTTGAGCATTGGTGGCGCGGTGGCTGTTGGCGCTGTGATCACCGCTGCGGTGATTATCGGCAATCAATGGCCTGACCCCGCACCACTCGCCGTCCCCCCCAACTACTGGAACCTGACGATCACCGTCCCCCGCAACTGACACATCGAGCACATAGGATCTTCAAATGCAGAGCAAATTCACCGTACTTCTGCTGTTGATCTCGACGTGGCTGCTGTCATGTATCGGTCCACTCACTGAAGTGTGGGTAGTCGTTGAGACCAACATTCCGGTCTCTCTCAACGCGATGACACCGGGGCTCGAGAGCATTCACCTCACGGCCACCGTGGGCGGACAAGTGATCTCAGATCGCACGGTGTCGCTGTCAGCCGGGACATTTGCGCTCCCAGGGCACTTCGTGATTAGACCCACCTCGTCGAGTGAAGGTCGTCCCGTTGAGCTTGTGGTTGAGGGCATCTTTCGCGACCCAACGATGAAGGTCCCGCAGCGGGCGGTATTTACCTTCGCGCGTGGGCGAAGACTATTATTGCGCATCTGGTTGGCTGCAGAGTGTACGGCCGCACGGCAGATGGAGTGTGCCGCGATGAGTATGGTGTGCGGTCAAGGAGGCAACTGTTCATCGGCAGAGCGAAGGGAACTGCCCGAGTACACACCCGAAGAGCTGGGCATGCGCGGAGATGCGTCAGTCCCACTCGGGGATGTTGTCACGAGCGCGATGGTGAGCGCTCCGCGGCTGATGCGTCCGTTGAGTGGCAGCGTTATGTCGAGCAAAAAACCTGCAATTAAGTGGGAGAATGTCGGCGGGATTGTTGGCGCTCGGGTCGAGTTTTTTACCGATCGCGCCTGCACTCAGCCCATCGCGGGACAGTCTGGGTTTGAAGCCACCGGAACCACGTTTACGCCCACGATAGACCTGCCAAGTGGGACCGTGTTTTTTCGCCTCCGTGGGCGCACGGTGGGCGGTGTGTTCAGCGAGGCTACAACGCCAGTGTGGCAGATGAGGATTCCTCGTGTGGTGCCCAATCCGATGACGGTGGTGGACACGGTGATCCGCACTGACGCGGACTATAACGGCGATGGTTTTGCGGACATCGCTTACGATGCAACCGTGGGTGCAGCACGTACGCTGAATCTGATTTTCGGCAACGCGATGGGAAATTTCACACGCGGAGGCTCGATCGCCACCACGGCGAGTCCCGCGGTGATTGGCGATGTCAATGGCGATGGATTTGTCGACCTCGCGGTCGGAACTGCAATGGGACTTAGAATCTACAACGGAAACATAGATTCATCACAGATTTTGCAGGGAGGGACCAACGTCGCTTGGCCCTCAGGAGGAATCAGTAACACCGTCGCACCCTCCGGTGACGCAGACCGAGACGGATACGCTGACTTTCTTCTCGGAGCACCAAGTACTCCGCTTATGGCGCTGACGAGCGTCGGGCAAGGGTACCTTTATCGCGGCGGGATTGGCTCTCCCGTACCGGTCGATCTCGCAAGAGGCAACGCAATGCTTGATCAACTGGGACTGGGTCTATCGGCTGGCGATCTCGACGGGGACGGAGCGATTGAGTTTGCAGTCTCAGCACCCTTCGCAACGGCCAGTCGCACTGGCGTAGTACAGCTTATTAAATATAGTCTTGCAACTAATATGCTCGCAAGCTCTGGGCAGCTGAGCATGAACCCCACGACTCTGAATGCACACATGGGTCGAATCGTTGCCATGATGGGAGATAACAACGGTGATGGCCGTGCGGACATTTTAGTGAACGCAAACGAGTACGACATGCTTGGACGAGAAGGCGCTGTTGGATGGAAGCCCGGAGCCACGCCGATCACACCCACGATCCCACGATTTATCACTGGTACAGCGACTCAACACATTGGCACGACCATCGCGCAACTCGGTGACCTGAACGGCGACGGGCTCGGAGATCTGGCCATTTCGCGCGAGACCGGAACAGGCGCGATGCCCCTTCCGAGCGAAGTCATGATCTATCGAGGGGTCAACGGCGCGCAACCCATGCTCGTCGCCCCCTCATTCATCACCGGAGACCTCGCCACGATGACCGTTGTAGGCGCAAAGATAGGTGGCATCGGGGATTTCAACGCCGATGGCTTCGATGACTTCGTGTGCACGATTGCAGGCCCTGCTCCATCGATGAACAGCTTGCGATTGTTCTCAGGCGCAATGGCATTTCCGCTCATGAATGTCCCCGTCGCGAGCGGCACAATCAACGGGGTCGCGTCGTCAAACTGACTCAAGCTTCACTCTTCACATCGACCTAGCAAAGCCTACTCGTAAGGACACATATGCGTTTTAACCTATATATTGCCCTTCTCACCGCATCCTTGGCTCTCACGCACTGCTCACCGCCGCAGATCCCCAATGACGCGAGTGATGGCGCAGTGGACGCGGTTCAACCAAGCGACATGGTCGCGCCCCGAGATGTACCTAACGGGATGGGTCTCGACGGCGCGATCGTGCAAGACGACGGCCCTTTGTTAGACGTCCCAAATGACGAACCAAGCGGCATGAACAATTCCGACGGATTCGATGGATTCGTGTCCGATGTCGTTTTTCACGTTGGATTATGCGCGCCCGTGACTCCCATCGTGACCTCTCCGGCCATCAGCGCACCTCGGTTGATCGCGCCATTGAGCGGGAGTGTCGTGTCCACCACGTACCCGACATTTCGTTGGCAGCGACCTGCGGGTGTCACAGGCGGCCGTGTTGAGATTTGCTTCTCCCGTGACTGCGCCCCGGTGGCGATTGCGTTTGATGCAGACTCGGACCACCTCCGCCCTAACTGCGATCTACCCAATCAGACGCTGTACTTTCGTGTGCGAAGCAAGTCCGGCGGGATGTACAGCATGGCAACAAGCGAGACGTGGCAGCTTCGAATTCCACGCACAATTCCCAACCCGGCGACGGTGGTCGACTCGGTTCTTCGCTATGAGGCAAACTACAACGGCGACCCGTTCGCTGACGTTGCGTATGACTCGAGTGACGTCGTAGGAGGAGCAAAAACGCTGACGCTTCGATTTGGCACCTCAAGATTTATCATGGGGCGACCGGACCAAACCACCCCGCAGCCCGCTGGTGCCGGCAGCCCACGGTTTGTCGGCGACGTGAACGGCGATGGCCTGGGAGATTTCGCCACCTCGGGAGCAGCACCCTCCGGCGTCCGAGTCTATTTTGGCAACCGCAACGTCGCCGCGATCCTGGGCAACTCGCAGGTGATCTCAGCACCGATGGGTGCAGCGGCAGATTTCGGCGCCAACATCGTTGCTGCGGGCGACGTTGACGGTGATGGGTACGGCGATTTTCTCATCAGCGCAGGGTTGGGTCCAAGACAGACCGGGCAAGTGTACCTGCAGCGAGGAGGCGTCCCGTTTGTGCCCCCATCGCTGGTGTTTACTGGGACACCCTCTGCGCTGGGCGGGTTTGGCGTGAGCGCTGGCGACATGCACGGGGATGGCCTTGCTGAGATCGCGATCGCTCAACCATTTATCAATGGCCCCATGTTTTCAGCCGCTGGCGTGATCGACATCTACCGCTGGTCCGCAGCCCTGGGGCGCACCACGATGGGCGAGCGGCTCGGGACGATGCCTGAGCAGCCCAATCAACGACTGGGCCTGGTGCTCTCGCTTCGAGGTGACACCAACGGAGACGGGCGCGCAGATCTGATCACCAACGCCGATGGCTACACGAATATGGGATCGACAGCAGGCGCGGTTGGCTGGCGAGCGGGCACCGCCGCCGTGGGCGATCCGGCGATTCAAATTCTCCGAGCCGGAACCCTTGCACAACCGATCGCAATGCACCTGTCGCACATCGGGGATATCAACAGCGATGGTCTTGGTGACATCGCCGTGACCCAGGGAGCGCTCGGGAGTTCGAGCACGCAAGTGCTGATCTACCAAGGCGTGAACGGCGCGCAACCCACAGCGGTCGCGCCATTTATCGCCGGAGATGTCGCGATGATGACAACCGTAGGGGCCGCCGTCGCAGGGATCGGAGACTTCGATGGCGACTCGACTGATGACTTTGTGTGCACCGTCGCAAGTGCAAATGCAGCCATGGGTAGCCTGCGTTTGTATTCTGGCGGCCGGATGTTTCCGCTCGTGAGTAGCACGCTTGCGACGGGGATCATTCACGGTTTTGCGGGCTCGAACTAGTACCGCCCGCCCGAGGTCGGGGAAGATTTTAGCGCTGTATGTGAACGAGAAACACCCCGCGCGGACGACAAGACATCCGCGCAAGTGCCCTCGCGAAGCGCTCAGGAGCCCCCTCGTCATTGGCATTCCTCTGGGGTCGTGCGAGATGCTCGTGCGGCACTACAACGTTCAGTCGATTCATCGTACTTCACCTGCGAATAGCCCCGAGCGGCTCTACTTCAAACTCTCACTTTTGCTACACGCACACAGGATCTCCCACAAACCCTGAGGAATGCCAATGACGATGGGACCCTGAGCGCTTCGCGAAGGCACTGCGCGGAGGCTAAGTCCTCAGCGCCTACGGCACCGCCTCTTAAAACGCACTCAAACATCCCCTTACTTCTGGCGGGCGGTATTAGTGCAGCGGTAGTGCGAGCTGTCCCTCGGTCACTCGCGTGCGCCGAACGCGCTCTCGCCTTACGCGAATAGCGTTGTCGTTGCTCGCAGCAACCTCGCGAAGAGCGTGGCCCAGCTGCACGGCGTGCTCGTTTTGCGCGGCACGAGAGAGCATCGAACTCTTGGTTTTTTGCCAGCGCTTTGGCCACTCAGCGCCCTGTTGCAGCAGATGATCGAGCGCCTCAATGAGCCCCACCAGCAGGTACACATCGTTGTCGCTCACGGCAATACTGTGCTCTACCGCGTGGTCAATCGCAGTGCTAAGTCGAAGGAGTTGTGTGAGCACGAGCTCTGCGTTCAAGACCGCTCAATTGTTGAACGATTGTAGACAGAATACAACCCTATCTCTCAGCGCAATTGCAGATCGCCCCAGCGCACCTGCACGGCAGTAAGTCCCGCCCACACTGCGGTCTCAGCGCGCAGAATGCGCCCTCCGAGGGTCACCATCGACGCGCCTGATTTGCTGAGAATCTTGCGTTCAGTGTCGCTCCAGCCGCCTTCGGGCCCCACTGCCAACACAAGCTCTTGGACCGAGTTTGCGCTCTCAGTGACCGTCATAGCGGTCCCATCCGCGCGATCATCGAGTGCAAGGCGAACGTCGGATTCAGTCCACCAACGCATCTTGGTAGCGTCTGAGAGGCTCATCAAATCAGCCAGCTCAGGGACGCTCGCCCGACGACACTGCCGGGCCGCCTTCAAGCACTGACCAGGCCAGGCCCAAGGTTTTTCGAACTCAAGCTCGGATCGCTTCACAGCGTGTTCGCTCCAAACCGGTGCAATGCGGTTGACGCCCAGCTCCGTTGCTTTTTGACACACCATCAACATCCGTTGGCGAGAAAGCACGGCACACACGAGCGTAATCGAGACCGGCGACTCAGTCCCGATGGGCATTTTCTCATACACAACCGCGCGCGCGTTGGTCTCGTTGAGCATCAACATGCTGGCGCGAAAATAGGTGTTGGTCGAATCCACCAAGGTAAAAGCTTCACTCTCGTTGATTTCGCGAAAGTGAATCGAGCGGAGCATTCCTGCGTCGAGCGTAATTTTTAGACCCTCGCTGAGCGTCCCAGGGTGACGGATTGCAGCGTAGGGTGGTCTTAGCGGATTCATTGAAAAACGGCCGCGAGCCTACACCCTCAGAGCAACTTATTTGACCACAAAAGCCACATTCTCGGCAGCGAAATTCTTCGGAGTCGCCGCGCTGAATGCTAAGTGTGTGCAGTCTTGCAACCCAACGACCTTGAGCATGCGCCGGACCCCGACGGCGCGGACTGCGTCACGTGTGGGCGCTGTTGCCATCACGGACCACACACGGTGAGCTTGCTTGAGAGCGATGAGGCCATGCTCGATGCGCCTACTCTTCACCGGCTCACGGTGCTGATGGATCGACCGCCATACTTTCGATTCATCGTCAACGATGGGACCCGGTGTGGTGCGCTGGATTTGAGCGTGGAGGGGCAGTTTCCATGTGGAATTTATCAGGCTCGTCCGCAGGGGTGCCGCGACGTTGAGCCTGGCTCGCCGTGCTGTCTTGAGGCGCGAAAGCTAGGCCACCTCGGCCAGAGCGTGTTGTTTAAGCGTTAGTCGTGCCTGCGGGGCCAGTGATCTAGCGAGCGCGCAGCTCGACGCTCACAGGGCAGTGATCGCTCACGGTGCGATACTCAAGCGGCGGAGTCGTCTGCCCCAGCGCCCGACACTGCTGCTCGGCACAATAACCATGGACGCGAACACTCGCGGGATTCACTAAATTCTGAGGCGCCAAAATGTGATCCAGCAAAGACGGAACCAACACCTTCGACTCATCCATGTAGTACTCACTGCACAGAAGCCCAGCGGTCTGGACCTGAAGCTGGTGCTGTGACGCTTGCTCTACGATGTAGCTTCTTTCGCCGTGCGTGTCGGTCAACCAGCCCGTTGAGTTTGTGTCACCCAACACCATGACAGAGCCACCCACTTCTTGCTTTAAGTGATCGACAATGGCGAAGACTTTTTTCCACTGAGCGCGGCGCTGCGCCACTCGCTCATCGGTCGCAAACGCCGCCAGGTGAACGGTCACCAAGGTGATCTTCTCTTGCTGCATTCCTCTGGAATTTAACCTATAAAATGTCCCTGCAAGCGCCGCTCGATCGCCGTCAGTGCAGCTGCCGTCTTGCGTGACCTCAAGCCCCGGATACTCTCGCGTTTGCTCCCAACCCACGCGTGATGTGTCGTAGACAAACGCGACGCGAAGCCCCGAGCGCCCACCACACTGCGCGGTGACCGCTTCGTATCGATGGCCCGTACGCGCGAGCTCGCTGAGCAGCGAGTGCAGCGCACGGTTGTCCACCAACTCTTGCAGAGCAAACACCGTCGGCTCTGCTGCGGCGACCACTTGCGCCAAGCGTTCAATGTTGGTTGGCTCACGACCAAAGAACCGAACATTGTACGTTGTGATCCGAAATGGCGTCTCGCCACGACACTCACGCACGCCAACAAGCAGGCTTAATGCTAAGACCAGCAGACCCGCCCGATCGATTAGACTTCCCGTAGCTCCCTTTTTCATTTTAACCATCGCAGTGTAGCAGAACCTCCGTCCATGACCACTGAAGCACCCGCAGTTTTGTCTCATTCGAACACTCAGTACCAAGAAAACACCCTGGAATTCTGGGCACATTCTGCGCTCACTTCAGACACCCTCGACTCTCGTCGACGCTTGATTGCAGCACCTACGTTGTGTTGCGAGCAAGCGTCACCCAACCCCTCGGTGCGCCCCACACGACCGGCGCCGCTTAAAATAGTTGACCGTGCCGAACGCATCGCAACGCACCCCGAGGCGCTTCGCTCACCAAGGCTTCGCGCGGTCTTGCTGCACACCTTCGCTCATCACGAGCTGCAAGCGCTAGAGTTGATGTGCTGGGCCATTCTTGCTTGGCCTGACGCCCCTGCGGCCTTTCGTCGAGGGCTCGCGCAGATCGCTTGCGACGAGTCGCGCCACTTAGATGCGTACCTCACGCGATGCGAATCGCTTGGATTTTCATGGGGATTCGTAGGTATCAGAGACTGGTTTTGGCAGCGCTTGAGCACCTGCCCCTCACCTGCACACTTTGTCGCCACGATGGGAATCGGCTTCGAGGGCGCCAACCTGGATCACACCGCTCGCTTCAGCGCGCTGCTCAAGCAAGCGGGCGACGACGAGAGCGCTGCGCTTGTGCACTTGGTGGGCGAAGAAGAGCTCACGCACGTGCGATTTGCGCGCACATGGTTTGAGCGCTTTGCCGGAGATTTTGAGCCAGCCACCTGGCGCAAATATCTCGTCTCGCCGCTGTCTCCATGGATCCTTCGCGGCCCCACCATTGACGTCGAGAGCCGCAATCGCGCCGGGCTTGATGATCAGTTTATCAAAGAATTAGCTGCCTTCACGAGAGACCGAACGCTTCAAACAGAGTGAACGCGCACTGAGAGTGGAGCCCTGGCTATGACCTTGACTCGCGCATGGATTCTCAACCTCGACGCGGACGATGAGCTTGGAGCGAACACACCAAAGCAAAGCGCACTCGTCGCTCTCGACGCGATGCGAGAAGAGCTCGCCCGAACACTGCTCGTGGGAACCGACGTGTTAGTGGACGCAGAAACATCGTCACCTCTGGATGGCAACCACCTGCAAGGATGGGCATGGTGTGCGACGCCAAAAGCGCGCGCTCGTTTTAAGTCGCTCGACATCAGCTTGGTTGCGTCTCCATCGGTCGCTGTTTTGCGGCGTGTGTTGCGGCGTGATTTTGCGCCACTCGTCGGTGCCGACAACCCCGGCCGCTGCTACGTGCGAAGCCTCGCCGAGCTCAAAACCCTGATGGACAGCAAGGCTACGAAGGACACTGAGACTCGGAGTTCAGTCGCCAATTGGCGACTGTCGCGCATGCACACGGCCTCCGGGCGAGGACATCGAATCGCTGATAATTTTCAGCCAATCGAGCGCTGGGCCGCGCGGGTTTTGCAGCACGATGGCTGCGTTGAGCTCGCTCCCTGGGTCGAGATCACGCAGGAGTTTGCGTTGCATGGCTGGCTCGATCGCGAACAGCGCTGCACCCTGGGTGAGCCAACAACGCAAAATGTCGAGCGTGCGCAGTGGCTCAGCAGTCGACGAGCCAACCGCGACGAGCTCTCAGCGGATGAGCATATGGCGCTCACGGAGGCGGCTCGCCAAGCCGGAGCGGCCCTACTGCGCGCAGGGTACTGGGGCGCTTTTGGAGTCGACGCCTTTCGCTATCTCGATGCATCGGGGACGAGCCAGTTTTGTGCGCTTGGCGAACTCAACGCCCGCTTCACCATGGGCTGGGCGATCGGAATGGGCGATCGACGCCCCGACTACAGCACCCGCTGAAAAGGTCGCGATCAACGCTTTGTTCTTCGCGCGAAGAGCCAACGGGTGTGTGATGAGCTAGAGTGCTTGTTGTGAACGAGATTGCCACCGCAAGCATCTTGAATCGCAAGGCCTCGGCGCTCATTGAGATGGGTCGCTTTGAACAGGCCATCTCGGTATGCCACGACGCACTTCAGCTTGATCCCCAGTTTGCAGAGGCGCTGTTGACATTGTCCCGAGCGTTTTTGGCCCTTCGCCGATACCAAGAGTCTGAGAGCGCAGCGAGCGCTGCGGTATCGCTTGTCCCCCGCGACTGGTTCGCGCGGTTTTTGGTCGCGCGATGCGCGATGCTCTTAGCGGACTATACCAGGGCAATTACCATATTTAGCGAGGTGTTAGAGCTCGCGCCAAAGGATGCTATCACCCACGTTTACCAGGGTGTTTGCCTTCAAGAGCTGGGCAAGAGAGAGCTCGCTCGCGCTGCTGTTGACCTCGCGATGACGCTGGCCCCTGACGACTCAACGGTCCTAACAAACGCAGCAAAAGTCCTCGCTGTCCAGGGTGACGCATTGATCGCTGAGCAGCTCGTGCTGCGCGCGCTCACGCAAAACCCCAACGATGGTAAGTGGCTTCGATTGTTGGCCTGGATTCGTGGTCGGGCAGGCAAAGACCTACAGAGCGTCATGGTTGCGAAAGACGCGGTACGTGTGGATCCAAACAGCGCGCAGGGCTGGTGGACACTTGGGCTATCGGAGTGGCGACTGCAGCATTTGGACAAAGCCGCAGAGGCACTCGGCGAGGCCATGCGGCTCCGCCCCAAAGATCTCGAGATCTTGTTTGATCTCGCGAGTGTCTTTTGGCGCTTAGGTCAGCCTTCTGCTGCGATGGACGTTGTGGACCATGGGCTCGCGGTCGCACCGAGTGACGCCAGGATCCTCTCGCTTCGAGAGGCGTTGCTGCGCGACCCTAGGCGCTACTTCGCGGACCGAAAGTAAAAAAGCCGTGCTACAACCCACGTTGAGTTGTCTCAATCTTCTACAAAATCTTCTGCGAAGTCTTCGATAGAGCCAAAGCCGATTGTTGAGCCAAAAGCTTCACAGTCTGCTGGTTCAGTTTCGGTCAAGGTCTTGCGCGCAACCCAGTTGGTGTTTGCCGTCTCAGCGTTGGCCGCGGTCGTGACCTTTGGTGGGGCAGTACGTGATGGCGAAACCCGTCGTGCGCCTGAGTTTTTACTACGCACGTTGGCTCCTGAGTATCAGGGCAACAACCGACTTGCGCCCGATTTTACCCTTCGCGATCGCGAGGGCCGCGCGCACAAGCTCAGTGATTATCGCGGACGGGTGGTGGTGTTGCACTTTTGGTCTCGGACCTGCGCTCCATGTATCGATGAGCTGCAGCGGGCGATCCCGACGTTTGACGAGATCGTCCGCGGGCGCAACGACGTACAACTCTTGCTCGTCACCACAGACCCCGACTGGAACAGCATCTCAGCCCTCGTCCCCGAGGGGCTCACCGCGCCTATTTTGTTCGACGGACAATCCTCGGTCGTGGCGAATAAATACGGGACGCGGTTGTTTCCTGAAACGTGGGTGATTGATCGCAATGGCGTCATTCGTGCGCGCTTCGATCGCGCTCTTGAGTGGGATTCTTCAGTGTTTTTAGACTACTTGTTGTCTCTTCGTTAATCGCGCTTGCGACGGTTTGCCCAGACCGTCCAGACCATCCCGAGCCGTTATCTATGCGACCAGATCTGTTAAGTCTCCCTGGTTGGCTACTGCACATCGCCACTCCTTTGATGATCGCGTGGGGGGTGTTCTCACTTTTGCTCTTTGCATACAGCCTTCTTGCGACGGGCAAACAGCCACCCAAAGAAAAGGACGTGAGTCCTGATGCGACGGCCAAATCACCTGCTCCTCGTGTGGTCATCGACAACCCCCTTAACGCCCTCGCGATGGTGGTGGCTGCGCTATTTTTGGCAAAGTATTGCAGCGGCAGCCCAAAGCTGACCTCGTTGTTCGCGGTGACACCGTGGAAGTTGGCGTGGCTGCCTGTTCCACTTCACTCGTATGGCGTGATGCTGGGACTGTCCCTTGTGGCGGGCTGGCATGTGACGCTACCGCTTGCGCAGCGAGTAAAAATTGCGAGAGAAAACGCAGCGAACTGCTATGTCGTCACCGCGATCGCGGCCATTGTGGGCTCGCGTGTTTTGTACGTCCTCACCAACCTGAGTGAGTTTGAAGACGCAAGTACGCACACGCTCAGCATCCCCGCGATGTTCTCGATGCGAACGGGCGGCCTGGCGGTGTACGGCGGGTTTCTCGGCGGCTTGTTTGGCAGCTGGTGGTACCTGCGACGTCACACGATCTCGCTTCGCAAATGGGCGGACGCCGCAGTGCCGTCTCTCGCCCTCGGATTGGGCATCACGCGTCTCGGTTGCTTTATGTATGGCTGCGATTTTGGCTGCGTATTGCCGCATGGCGCGCCATCGTGGCTGCGCTCAATGGGGACTTTTCCGCGCTGGACAACGTCCGAGGGATCTCCCGCGTGGGCACAGCACACGTTGGATGGGTTTAAGACCGAGCAGGCTCGGTGTATCCAAGAGTTTGGCGGCGATTGGCGCGAGGGCGTCTGTCGCTTGGGAGCCTCTGCACAAGCAAGCGCGCCCGTTCACCCCACGCAGTTGTACGAGAGTTTGTTGGGGTTCTCGATCCTTGGGGTGCTTTTGTATTTTTGGTTTAGACCCCAGAAAGCCAACACGAACGCACGATTTGACGGCCAGATTTTGCTCGTCGCGACCGTGTTGTACGGGCTTGGTCGCAGCGCGCTTGAGGTGCTGCGTGACGATCGCTCGCGGGGGATTTATGCGGGTGTTTCGACCTCGCAGTGGATCGGCTTGGTCACCACGGCAATCGCGATTCCCCTCTGGATTCGCTGGAAAAAAGAGCCCCCGCTCACTGCTCAGTCCTAGTCTCGGCTGCTCATAAACAAGCGCAGCAAGAACATAAACAAGTTGCGAAGCTGCACCAGCAACGCGAGCGCGTCGCCAACCGGATCGTCCATGTCGCTGTTGCGAAAGATATAGCTCGTTACGTAGAGCAACATCGCGATCGTGATGAGGGCACCAATACCTGCGACGGCGAGCGAGAACATCTCAGCTTGAAACACAAACGTGAGCAAGCAGGCACCCATCAGGGCCATCGTCGCCATGCTCAAAAATCCCTTCAGATAACTGAAGTCCTTCTTGGTCACAAACACATAGCCAGTCAGTCCGCCGAAGATTCCCATCGTCATGATCCCTGCGTCGCGCACTGGACTTGACGAAGCGGTCATCCCGAGGTCGCCAAGGTAGCTCGCGACCCACACCATGGGCGAGAGCTCAAAGCCCATCAAACCCGCGCAGAAAAACAGCGCGATCACGTTAACGACGCGAATTTTGCTCACCCAGCTCGCGATGAAGGTCGACGCCATGAGCACACCCCACGCGATCAACATCATGATGTGATTGCCACCCAAAAACGCGACGGCGGTGGGCACTTCAATCACTCCGCGAGTGGTCTGCAGCTCAGTCATTCCAAGCAGCGGACTTGTGGCGACCCAACCAGAGAGAATAGCAAACAACGCGCTCCCCGCGAGGAGTCCATACACCTTGCGAAGGTAGACCACCTTTTGGGTGCTCATAGCCGTGCCCGAATGAGGACCGCCCGCGAGAGCGTTTGGAGCACCACCCATCATGCCTGCGGCGGCACCGAACGCCCCACCAAACGCACCGCCCGTGGCCTGTGGTTGCTGTGGCTGTTGGTATTGTTGTTGTTGTTGCTGTTGGTACTGTTGCTCTGGCTGTGGCTGACCATAGCTCTGACCTTGTGGCGCGCCATAGTTCATCTGTTGTGGCTGCTGTGTTTGCTGCTGCTGTTGTGGCTGCCCGTATCCACCCGCTGAAGCCGCAGGCGCCCCATACGCATTCGCCTCCGCGACAGGAACCGCCTTCACATGATACCCGCCCGTTGGCAGGGGATTGACCTGCAAAACCAACCCCTGGGCCTGCACTTGCTGCTGCCAGTTTTGGATGGTTTCGCGATCTGTGTTTGGATTTCCAGTATTAACTGTGGTCTCCCAACCCGTACTCATTTGAACGTGCTCCTTCTTGGATCTTTGATCACAACGACCCCAATGATCTGACACAAACCGCGCACGTAGCCAAGTCTCTGACAGAAACACAGTGCCCACACGGACAGAATAGGGCCTCTGACGCGCAAGCTCTTCCCCACCCACCCCCCTCACCGAAGCGTCAAACCAACAATCGCGAGCTATGCGTCCGCGCCGCGATCAGACTTCTTGTCCTTCTTGGACTTCTTGTCTTTCTCTTCTTTTGCGACCTTTGCGGGCTTATCCGAGTGCAAAAGCGCCATGCGAAGCTCGTCCGCGCGGTGTGTGCTCTCCCAGGTAAACTCCTTGCGGCCGAAGTGTCCGTACGCTGCGGTTGCACGGTAAATCGGGCGCAACAGATCGAGCTCTTCAACAATCGCGCGTGGGCGCATATCGAAGTGCTTAATCACGTAAGCCGAGATCTTGTCCTCGTCCACAACGCCTGTGCCAAACGTGTCGACATACACACCGACGGGCTTTGCCACACCGATGGCGTACGCGATTTGCACTTCACAGCGACGAGCAAGGCCCGCTGCCACGATGTTCTTCGCGACATAACGAGCGTAGTAAGCAGCGCTGCGGTCGACCTTTGATGGGTCTTTGCCTGAGAAAGCGCCACCACCGTGACGTCCCATTCCGCCGTAGGTGTCCACGATGATCTTGCGACCGGTGAGACCTGCGTCGCCCATAGGGCCACCGATCACGAAGCGACCCGTTGGGTTCACGTAGATCTTCGTGTTTTTATCCATCAGCTTGGCCGGAAACACATCCGGAATCAGCTCGTCCTTGATGTACTCCTCGATGGTCTTGTGCTTCACATCTTCGCTGTGCTGCGTGCTGAGCACAATCGCGTCGATACGCACGGGCGTGAACCCGTCGTACTCAACGGTCACTTGGCTCTTTGCGTCTGGTCGAAGCCAGTCCACTTTGCCAGACTTGCGAACCTTCGCGAGCTTGCGAACCATCTCGTGCGCGAGCGAAATCGGCAGGGGAAAAAACTCTTTGGTCTCATCGACGGCAAAGCCAAACATCAAGCCTTGGTCGCCAGCGCCTTGCTCTTTGAACATGCCCTGACCCTCGGTCACGCCTTGCGAGATGTCCGGAGACTGCTTCTCGATCGCGGTGAGAATAGCGCAGGTGTTGCCGTCAAAACCGATCCGCGAGTCGGTGTAGCCGATCTCGTTGACTACCTGACGGACAACCTGGGGATACTCAACTTGAGCTGTGGTTGTGATCTCACCAGCGAGCACAACAAAACCCGTCTTGACCATGGTCTCACACGCGACGCGTGCTTTGGGATCCTGGGTCAAGATCGCGTCTAGAATGGCGTCAGAAATCTGATCGCAC
>JANNCG010000026.1:0-8744 GCA_031386385.1 Myxococcales bacterium | reverse complement strand
CAGCGCGTCCATCGCGTCGGGGTCGCTTTGCACGCCCATGCGAGCAACCCCGTTGATCACCGTCCGAAATGGATGTTCAGCAGAAAAATCGCCGAGAAAATCTCGCTCCTGCCACTCTTGAAACTCCGGCACCTCACGCAGTTTTTTCATCGTTGCGCGGCGTTGAAAAAAGCCCTCGGGAGGCCAGGCTTCTCCCGGCACAAGGGCTCGATCGAGCGCGACGTTGAGTGAGTCAACACGAGCGAACCAATCCTCCATGGGGCGCTGAAGCTCGGGAAACTCTCTCACAAATTCTTCGAGCAAATCCCCTCTCGCTTCGCGAATATCGACCCTCGCCGAGGGCAAGATCATCTGCGTGATGCACTCGTTCGCTGCCCCCACGCGGCGCACGGCGGTTTGAATCGAGAGCTCACTCGCTATCGCCTGCCACGCGGGGGTGTCGAGAAATGGCATGGCCTCTGGCGCTCGGCGCAGTGTGTGCCCCTGCCAGTCATAACAATTGGTCGGCGATGAGTGCCGAATCCACGCGACACGAAAACCGCGTCGCGCAAGCAGAGCACCTGCAGCGAGTGCGGCGATCCCGGCGCCGACGACGAGGACATCGTAGTGAGAGCGTGCGCCGTCCATCGCGCTATGAACGCGCGGCGGGTTGCAGAATAATGTGCGTTTTGCGACCGTGCAAGGTCACTCGATTCTCGGCGAACCACTGCAAAACTTGCGGCAACAATTTGTGCTCTTCTATCAGGATTTTTGCAGATAAACTCTGCTCAGTGTCCTCTGGATCAACGGGCACCACGGTCTGCGCAATGATCGCTCCGGTGTCCGTCCCAACGTCGACGAAGTGCACGGTGCACCCAGTCCATTTCACGCCGTACTCAAACGCCTGTTTTTGCGCATGGGTCCCCGGAAAAGCCGGAAGCAACGCAGGATGAATATTGATCACCCGTCCCTCATACGCGTTGAGCAGCTCGCTGGTCACAATTCTCATGTATCCGGCGAGCACCACGAGGTCGACGGATTGCTCACGGAGAATCGCGACGACGGCGCGATCGTACTCAGCCCGCGATGTATAGTTTTTATGCGATAAATGCCTGGTTGGTACGCCAAGTTTTTTCGCACGTTCGAGCGCGAAGGCATCGGCCACATTAGAAAACACAACGACGACCTTTGCGTCGATGGCACCCGCTGCGCACGCATCCAGGATTGCCTGCAGGTTGCTCCCCGAGCCGGACACCAGGACAGCGAGCGAAAGAGTCATACGCTATCGCCCTCAAAAGTCACACGTTGCTCGTAGTCGGCGGTTGAGCTGCATACGTGGCCGATGACCGACGCACGCTCGCCGAACGCGTTGAGTGCGGCCACCACTGCGTCCACTGACGACGGATCGCAGACCATCACCAGTCCAAGACCCATGTTAAACGTTCGACGAAGCTCAACCTCATCAACGTCCCCGCACTTTTGGATAAGCGATACCAGCGCAGGTCGCTCCCAGCTAGAAGGGTTGAGGTGCACCCCCATTCCATCAGGCAAAACACGAGGTACATTGCCCGGCAATCCACCACCGGTGACGTGGCAGATCGCTTTGATCCCACCTTCGGCCGCGGCCTTTAGCGCCGCTTGGATGGCCTTTGGATAAATCTTTGTTGGCGTCAATAGAGCCTCTCCAAGGGAGGTGCCAAGCTCGGCGAGATGCCCGTCAAGGGACAGTTTTGCCCTCTCGAGAAGGGCCTTTCGGGCGAGGGAGTACCCGTTTGAGTGCAGACCCGAAGAGGCCACCCCCACGACCACGTCGTCGAGCGCGACGGACTTGCCGTCAATGATCTTGCTTCGCTCGACAACGCCGACACAAAATCCGGCGAGATCGTACTCGCCCTCTGAGTACATTCCTGGGAGCTCTGCTGTCTCACCGCCTAAGAGCGCACAGCCTGCCTTGCGACATCCGCTCGCGATCCCTGCGATGACGGCTTCTGCGACGGCGACGTTGAGGTGTGACGTCGCGAAATAGTCGAGAAAAAACAAGGGATCCGCGCCGGACGTGGCGACATCGTTGGCGCACATCGCGACAAGGTCCTCGCCGATGGTCCCGTGGATTCCGGTCGCGAACGCGATCTTGAGCTTGGTCCCGACGCCATCGGTCCCCGACACCAAGATCGGCTCTTTAAGCCCCGCAGGAATCCTCATCATCCCCGCAAAGCCCCCGACGTCTGCGAGGACCTCTGCGCGACGGGTCGAGCGCGCGTGTGGCTTGATTCTTTCGACAAGGTCGTCGCCAGCGTCGATATCGACGCCAGCATCACGGTACGTCAGCTTTGCCATTGCCCCCAACCCGCTAACACACCTTCGAGAAAACCGCACAAAATGGATTGACGAAAGCTCCATTAGACTGAAAACTCGTTCATCATGACGAAGACGTTCACTGAACTGTTGGCTGAAACAAGAAGGTCCATCAAAGAAGTTTCGCTCGATGACCTCAACAATCGCATGGCGAGCGGCGAGAAATTTCACCTTGTTGACGTGCGAGAGGGCGAAGAGTATCGAGCGGGGTTTATCCCAGGCGCGACAAGTATTCCACGAGGATATTTAGAGCTAAAAATCGAAGCCGCGATCCCGGACAAGAGCTCGAAGGTGATCGTTTATTGCGCGGGCGGGACTCGCTCGGCGCTCGCGGCGCGCACGCTCATCGACATGGGGTACAGCGACGTTGAGAGCGCCAATCCAGGTTTTTCGCGGTGGAAAGACAAAGCCTTTCCGGTTCGGGTTGAGCGTCAGCTGACCGCTGACCAACGGGACCGCTACTCGCGGCACATCTTGTTGCCTGAAGTGGGTGAGAAGGGGCAAGTTCGACTTCTTGATTCAAAGGTGCTGCTCTTGGGCGCTGGCGGATTGGGCTCGCCCGCTGCACTTTATCTCGCGGCGGCCGGCGTCGGAACGCTCGGGATCGTGGACGCTGACGTTGTCGACGCGAGCAACCTGCAGCGACAAATTCTCCACAGCATGTCCACGGTCGGGATGGCGAAAGTCGACAGCGCAGAGATCGCACTTAAGGGACTGAACCCCGAGGTGAAAGTGGTTAAGTACCAAGAGCGTTTGACGAGTGAAAACATTGATAGAATCTTTGGAGGTGGGTGGGACGTGATCGTTGACGGTTGCGATAATTTTCCCACTCGCTACTTGATCAACGACGCCTCGGTGATGAAGAAAATTCCGGTCGTGCACGGGAGCATTTTTCGTTTTGATGGGCAGGTGACAGTGTTTTCGCCGTTTGTTGGACCGTGCTATCGATGCCTTTACCCCGAGCCCCCGCCTGCACACCTCGCACCATCGTGCCAAGAAGCGGGTGTTTTGGGCGTTCTTCCGGGGATGGTCGGCGTCCTTCAGGCGACCGAAGCGGTCAAAATTATCCTCGGTGTGGGCGAGCCGTTGATCGGAAAGCTTCTGACGTACGACTCACTCAAGATGAGCTTTAAGACGCTCAAACTACGTCGAGACAAAGACTGCCCCATGTGCGGTGACGCTCCATCGATCAAAGAGTACATCGATTACGAAGGCTTCTGCGCGCTGCCTGGATCGCACTAGCGTTCAACCCGCGGCGCCTGTTAGGATCAAGATTGTGAAAATACACAATCTCATTCGGACTGTTGGATGTCTCGCAATTCTAAGTTCGACGCCTGGCTGCAAAGACAAAAAACTGGCGGTGGCACAGGTCTCTGAGGCGGCGCTTCGTGCGGATATGCCACGGGCTCTTGACGCCACCAACAGGCTCACCAGCGGAATGGTCTCGACGGTTCAGTCTGCGACCGCTGCAGTAGCGAGACCGATGGCCGCGAATGAACCAGGTAACCTACGTGCAGAGCTTGTCTCGCTGACCACTCCGGGCGGGCCGTTTACGTTGTACTCGTTTAGCTTTGTGGTCGCGATTGATCGCGAGGGTCGGGTTGTGGCTCGAGACCGCGCCAACGAGAGCGATGATAGGATGAAAGGGATGCTCTTGCGTCCGCTCTTTAACTGCGTTGCCAAAGCGCTCGAAGATCACGGAGAGCTTTGCGTTGGCGAGCTTCCCGCCGAGGGCGAGACTCCATCGCGCGTCGTTTTGATGGCGACCGCGCCGCTGCACGATGCTCAGAACCAAGTCGTTGGGGCTCTAGCAGCGGGCATTACTTTTGGCCAGCTGACGAGGCTGATCGACGCTGCGACTCGCACTGGCGTCGGCGATGCGGTGTTTTGGACGGGGCTGCATTCGGGCGGAAGAGTGTTTCCATCGGGTCGCGACCGAGACGTTGTCGCGCGATGGCTCGTGCCGGATATTTTGGTGCGTCGGGTCCCCGCGACGATCGCCAGCACGACATACCTTCATTATGTTGAAGATGGACGTGGTTGGGGCGCGGCCTATGCGCCGCTGCCAACGATCGCGAACACTGAGCTTGTGTTGTTTCGTAGCGAAGCACGGCAGAACTAGCCATGGGCTCGCACAGGCGCCCGCGCTTCGTTAGGCGGAGCGCTCAGCGAGGTGAGCCTTCGCGTGCTTGAGACAAAACTCCGTGGGGCTCTTGCAGCGATCACATGCGCAGAGGCGAATGTCCGCGTTGCGGTCTTCGTCCGTGATTCCGCAGACGCTGCAGGTCCGTCGCTTGGTGGGCGCGACGTATTTTGCTTCGGAAGAAAATTTTTGGAAGGCTCGCGCGCGTTGTGCTTTTCCGCCATAGCCTTTGAGCAAATTCCATAGGGCGCGGTGAAAAAAGAGCAGGTAATTGCTCATCACAATCACTGGCAAAAGCTTGGCCATTCCCTGTTCAACACCGATCATGGCCATCAGAGTGAGCGCATCGAGCAGTGCGATCCACTTGGCTTTCACGGGGATGATAAACATCACGCGAAACTCGACGTCCGGAAACAGTGTCCCAAAAGCGAGCATCAGCGACATGAGCAGGTAGCCGTTGCCCATCGGACGGTCGACGAAAAAGCCACAGCCCACCGCCGTTGCCCACCCCAACAGCAGGTACAGCTCGTACCGAAACGCACCCCACGCACGCTCGAGCGAAGTGGCGATAAAGTATGTCCCAGCAAGCGCGAACAGCAACCAGAAGGGGGAGGTCGATGGCGGCACGAACAAAAACGTAAAGATCCGCCACAACTGCCCCTGAAGTATCAGCTCTCGATTGAATTCAATCCGCTCAATGACCCTCTGTCCGACAAGCTCTAAGATCCCCACGAGGCCCATGACGAAGACGAGTGGATACGGCGTCCCGCCAATTGCGAGTCGGCCAAAACGTCGTTCAAGTGCAGACAAATAGCGCTCAATCATGAATTGAGAGAGACGATAGCATGGCACAAACGAAAAAGGCCTGGTGTCTGAGCGAGGATGCAACCCGCAAAGAACCCAAGCCTTTTTTCGAGCTGCTCAGCAAGCGCTGAGCGGCGACCGCGTTCTTACAGTGCGTTCGGGTTCATTCCTGGGAACGACTGAACGTTGTATGCGCCTTGGTCTGCGCTGAAGGTTGTCACGCGAAGCGTGTACATTCCAGGTGCTGTTGGCATGTAAACAATGCGCGAGTTGCGGTTGTTGTTAGAAAGATCGATGTCGTCGTTCTCTGCGACTTCAGCACCGTTCAAACGCAACGATGCTTTGACGTCCATCATTTGGCCCGGTCGCGAAGACGATGGGCCACCGCGAACAACGATCGTGACTGCCTGGCCAGGGGTGAGTGGCAGGTTGTAGTCGTCGTAGAATGACGAGCCTTCTTGTGGGTCTCCCATTTGAAGGGTCCCCTGTCCGAGCGAGCCGATCGTCAGCATGGCTGGCATAGCCGTTGGCATTCCGTTGGGCATACCGTTTGGCATTCCGTTGGGCATACCGTTTGGCATTCCATTGGGCATCCCGTTTGGCATCCCGTTTGGCATTCCAGTGGGCATTCCAGCGGTCGCGCCGGTTCGGTTTGTGACCGTTACGCCCCAAACATAGAATGAGCTTGAGGTGGAGGTGCGGCGACGACCGATACGGCCCGTGCGCTGAGTCGTGGTCTGTGTGCCATAGATGTACGAGATCTGTCCCGAGCATGCGCCCGGAGCAGCTTGCATCCCTGGCATTGCGTTTGGCGTTGCTGAGACCATCGCGGTTCCGCTGCCGGATCGGCTGTCGCCGACCTTTGTCACGTTGGTGACCGTGATGTTCGCGAGGCCTGCAACTGGATAGCCGCAAAGCATTTGAGCGAGGCTTGTGTCCTCTTCGAACTGTTCAACGATCTTTGGTTTGACCCGCTCCTCGACTGGGGTGGGCTTGCAGGCGCTGGACGCAGCGATGGCTGCGATTGTGATAGCTAGAAGTGGACGACGCATTGGGTACCTTCCTTAGGTGCATGAAGCCTCCATTACACCGACCAGTCGGATGGAGGAACGCACTCGGCGGAAGAATCATGGCATGAATCGCTAGTAAGTAAACCTTTTCGCAGTTTCACTTCTTGACGAATCACTGTCAGAGCTCCCACATAGCGCGAAAATTACGCCAAAATTTGCGTGACAGAATTTAGCAATCCCGACAACAAATCTCACTGAGCGCGTTCAATATCGCGCGGAGTGTCTGCAAAACGACAAACGAACAATCTTCGATGAAGTTGTTCCCCGATGGCTGTGTTGGGATCAAGCTTTGCGCTCGTCGTACAGCGAGTTGAGAGAAGCTGAGAGAGAGAAAGTTGTGCGGGCAACAGGATTTGAACCTGTGACTTCGACCGTGTGAAGGTCGCACTCTACCGCTGAGTTATGCCCGCGGAATCAAACGAGCGCGGACCTTAATCCGCAGTTGGCGCGGTGTCAACTCGGTAAAGGGATGAACCGAGAAAACCGTCACGGTCCGTTCCGCTCCTCCGGCGACTCACCGACGGCGCCCCATGACCATCCAGCTCACGCCGAGCATCCATGGGGACAACACCACACACAAAAATTTATTGGAACAAATTGAGTCGACCGCTGTCTTTGTCCACCATGAAGCCCACCACACTGGTTGGGGCAACGCTGCTAGGATTTGTCCTTGCTGGCGTGGCTCCGACAACGTCCATCCACGCGCAAAATCGAAGACCATCGCGTCGCGCGGCACCAACCGTTTGCGTTGGATTTTCGCAGCAAACCGCGCAAGACGGTCGGTCCATCACCATGGCGCTGAACAACCGCTGCGCGCAGGATGTCGAGAGCACGATCAGCTGGCGTCTGGTGTGTGGCGACTCGGGCAACGGAACGACGGTTGAACGCGTCGAGCACATGATGCCAGCACAAAACAAAATCGTCGTCGCCAACGTCGATGCCTGTGGCGCTGCTTCGTATCGAATCGAAGGTATCCAGTGGAACTGGCGTTTCGCTCCCGTTCAGTGAGCTTCTGAGCAAGACCGCCGCTCGCTCAATGGTCCGAGTGCTCTTGCTAACTGGCGACGTCTGTGGCCAGCGCGATGGCCAGCTCTCGTCCCAACTTCGTTGAGTACCCATACCTTGGGTGCGTGCAGGTAATCGCCGCAGAATCTGCAAGCGCAATGAGCGCTTTTGCGCCGTCATCGCCCAGTGTCCAAGTGACGTACTGCACCACCGCAATTCGGTCCCCGTGCAGGCCCCGAGGATCAAATACGCCAGTCCAACGGCGACCGCCGGCCTCAAGGTGAATGTGCGATTCAAGCCCGAGATAGTCCTTCTTTCGAACCTCGCGCTCGTTTGGATCCGAGAGCTCAATCATCAACGTCGCGGTAAACGCACCATGAGGTGCTAGCAGCTCGTTGTAGATGGCGATCTCTTCGAGGACCGTCTGCTCTAGAGTGAGCTTCTCAGCGCGCAAGACTTCTTGAATCTGGTGGCGTACCGTCAACCGGTCCTCAAAGAGAACGCTCATCTCGGGTCCGAGAAATATCCGACGCTTCTTTTTGTACTCGATCACTGTTGAGCGAAAATCAGTCCGCTGTTTTTCGTAGTCTTGCAGCGACGAGATCTCTTGTAGTTCGATAGGTTTCATATAATTACTTTCGGTTATTGCTCGGGGGAAGCGGGGAGGGTCTCAATCAAGCCATACGCCTTGGCGATCAACTCAATGGGATGCACAACGGTCTTGCCGGTCTCGTGGGCGATCCGCTGTCCGGCCATCGGGCAGTCAGTCGCGACCACATCGGGCTCATCATCGATCACTGCGTCGGTCAGCCGCTTGGAGTACTTCACACCTAAATCATAGTACTCCGCCTTGAGACCCCAGGTTCCGTCGACTGCGCTGCACTGCTCGATCAACGAGACGGTGGTGTCGGGGATCTTCTGCATGAGCAATCTCGCCGGAGCAGCGATCTTCTGCGCGCGCAAATGGCAGGGAGCGTGGTAGGCGATTTTTCCGATTTTGCCTGCAAATTCTCTAGGAAGTACCTTCTTCTGTTGCCACAAAATTTTCCAAAGGTACTCCATCAAGTCCATGGTGTTAGCAGCCACGAGCTTGGCGTCGTCGGTCTTAAGGAGCTCCGGATATTCTTTGCGAAGGGTCATGGAGCACGAAGGACCGGGAGCAATAATTTTTCGCCCCGCTCGGACTTGCGCCGCGAGTTGCTCGATGTTGAATGCGGCCTTCTCGCGAAATGAATCGAGGTCACCGGTGTCGAGGTTGGGCATTCCGCAGCAGACCTGCTTGGGACGGATGACTGAGATCCCAGCGTGCTCAAGGACCGTGACGGCAGCCCGCCCGATCGACGGACGGTGGTAGTCCACAAGGCACGTCGAGAACAGCGCCACCTCGC
>JANNCG010000014.1:0-30214 GCA_031386385.1 Myxococcales bacterium | reverse complement strand
CACGACGAAATGCTTGGCTGTGCGTGCGTGGCGTTCGTGGTAAATTTTCGGCCACCTGTGATCGATAAGCCAGCCAACAACGCGCAGCCACCGAGCAAAAAATGATGAGTGCCTACGATCATCCCGCCAGTCGTGCCGCTGAACGACACGGAATCGAAGCCGAGAAGGCCGAGCGTCGCCACGATCTTCGCGGTAAACACTACTTCAATCACCTCGCCGCAGAGTGTGAAGCAGAAGCCGCTCGTGCTGCGACTGACACGCAGCACAAAGCGCTCATTTGGACCAGCACGGTTGCGTACGCGTACCACGCCAACGATCCAGTTTTTTTTCAGCGACGCGCAGCTGAGGCGCTCAGTTCGTCGAACAACGAGTTGATGAAGGCCCAGATTATCGAGATGCTTGCCGATCCGATGCCCACTCTCGAATCAAATCGCCGACCATCGCCGAGGATGCAACCTTCGACGGTGCTGCCATTCAGCGGTTTTCTAGCAAAGCGCGCTGCACTGCTGCGGCGAGTCGCCACACAACCCCCTCCTAAAACCCACTAAATTTCGCGATCACCTCGTTCATGATCTCGCGCGTTCCGCCGCCGATGGGGTACAGCCGAGCGTCGCGATACAAGCGCTCAACGACGTACTCACGCATATACCCATACCCCCCGTGTAGCTGCACCGCTTGATCGCAAACATACGAGCACATATCCGTGCACGTGTTTTTGGTCATCGCCGCCAGGGCCGCCACGTTCTCCCCACGCATGTGCCGCACCGTCGTCTCACTCACCAGCGCCCGCGCACCCGCGATGCGCGTGGCCATCTCTGCGAGCTTGTGCCGTGTCACTTGAAACCCCGCGAGGGTCTTACCAAAAGCGACTCGGTCTTTCGTGTACGCGACAGTCTCACGCATGGCGAGCTCAGCAATGGCCACACACTGAGCGCTTAACAAAATCCGCTCGTTGGCAAAATTCATCATGATGGCCACAAACGCCGACCCCTCATCGCCCAGCAAATTCTCAGCCGGAACCCTACAGTCCTCAAACGCCAGCTCCGCCGTATCCGACGCCCACCAGCCCATCTTGTGCAGCCTTCGCGACACGTGAAACCCGGGCGTGTTGCTCTCAATCACCATCAACGAGATCCCGCTGTGGCCTTCGCCGCCCGTACGCACCGCGCACGTGATGAAGTCCGCGCGTGCCCCTGAGGTGATAAACGTCTTGCTCCCGTTGACGATGTAGTGATCGCCGTCGCGCACCGCTTTGGTCTTCAGCGAAGCCACATCACTGCCACCGCCTGGCTCTGTGATAGCCAACGCGCTGATCAGCTCGCCACGCAACACCGGCGGAATCCACCGCTGTTTTTGCTCATCGGATCCCAACAACAAGATGGGCGGCAGGGCGATCCCGTGGCTTCCAACGCCGACACAGGTTCCCACGCTTTTGCCTGCGACGACCATCTCTTCAGCGGCGACCAGGACGTGAGTCAAATCTCCGCCGTGGCCACCGACGCTCTCGGGATAGCTGATCCCTAAAAATCCAGCTTCTGCGGCTTCTTTGTACAAGCTCTTGGGAAACTCGCACGCCTCTTCCCACGCCAGCGCGTTAGGTGCGACGCGCTTTTCGGCAAAGGCTCGAATGCTTCGGCGCAGCGTTGCGTGCTCTTCGGTCTCAAATAGGTAGGTTGCACTCATCGCTTATTCCTTTTATCGTACGCGCACTAAGTTGCGTTGGATCACGTCTCTGACCACTCGGGGCAGCCGCCCGACGCCCCAAGTGAGCGCTGCCAAGGGCTGTGGAAAATCAATCGTCGCGGGAGCCTTTGCCAGTCGATCCACGATGAAATTTGCAGCGTAATCTACTTCCATCAGCTGCGGCATCATGTGCTTTGACTTCGAGGTCATGTCGGTCTTTACAAACCCGACGTGAATGGTTGTCGCGTGCACATTGGCGTGCTCGACATCCAAGCGAAGACAGTCCATCAACATGGACACACCCGCTTTGGCGGCACAGTACGAAGCGCTCATGGGTAGTGGTCCAAAGCTCGCAAGGGATGACACGGCTACAATGTGCCCGCGCTTCCGCTCGACCATGCGCGGGAGGATTGCGGTGAGGGTGGCCGCGGCTCCGGTGAAGTTGACTTGGCACGAACCGCGAACCGTCTCCCATGCGTACGAGGGGTGATCTTTGCCTTCTCCGACACCGGCGTTTGCGACGATCATGGTGATTCCAGCGCCGTCTTTCTGCAGTATTTCGTCGTCGAGGGCGCGGATGCGGTTCACCGTTTGTTCGTGCTCTGCCACGTCCATGCGCTCTGCGCGGGCGCGTCCGCCTCCGCCGTTGTTGTTAATCGATGCTGCCAGCGCCTCGAGTGCGTCGGTTCGGCGAGCGCACAAAATAAGCGAGTGTCCATCGCGGGCAAAGCGCAGGGCGAGGGCGTGGCCGATGCCGCTCGACGCACCGGTGATCAATATGGTTTCTGTCATAACGGTGCTCGGAGGGTAGACGACTACCACTTATGCGGAAACATCCGAATTCCATCCGGGCCGGGACGCAGCGTGAGCGCCACCTCGGGCTCGGGAATCTGTGTGGGATCCAGCTGCATGTTGTACGTCCGCGCGATGGTCGCGAGGATGATCGCGGCTTCGCAGAGGGCAAACTGGTTTCCGATGCAAATGCGCGGGCCGCCGCCAACGGGCAAAAAGGCAAACTTGTGGCGGTTTTCACTGTTTTCGGGCAAAAATCGGTCCGGGTCAAACCCTTGGGGCTGCTCCCAATACCGCGGGTCGTGATGCATGGTGTACGTGCTAATCGCCACCGTCGAGTTTGCCGGAATCTTCACTCCCGCGATCACATCGTCCTCAATGGACTGCCGCTCAAAGATCCACACGGGCGGATACATTCGCAGCGCCTCTTGCACCACGCGATTGGTCAACTTGAGCTTCGGAAAATCCTCCCAAGTCGCGTCTCGATCACCCAACACCTCGCGCGCCTCGTCACGAACGGCACGATAAATTGCAGGGTGTTTGGCTAGCTCGTACAGCGCCCATGACAAAGCAAGCGCCGTGGTCTCATGCCCCGCGAGTACAATGGTGATCACCTCATCGCGCAGCTGCTGATCGGTCATCCCCTCGCCGGTGTCTTCGTCCCGAGCTTCAAGAAACATCGCCAACAAGTCGTGGTGCTCAGCTCCCGATGCCAGCAACGCGCGACGCTTGGTGATAATGTTGTTAATATATCCATCAAGGGTCTTAATCGCCGCGGCGTACTTGAGATGCGCGGGCAATGGCCACTTTCGTGGGAGCCGAATAATTGAGTTTAGCCTGCGATCTGTCGCACGAAGTACGTACGTGAGTGTTCGACCAAACTCGCCCGCGTCGGCGCCGAGGTCCACGCCGAACAGCGTTCGACTCACCACGGTGAGGGTCAGTCGCATCATCTCAGGAGCGATATCAATGACGTCTCCGTTGAGGGCTGCACCTTCCCAGCGCTTCACCAGCGAGGTGGCCTCCTCGGCCATCGAAGACGCTAACATCGCGAGGCGCTTGTGGTGAAAAGCGGGCTGTGCGAGCCTGCGTTGACGTCGCCAAAAGTCGCCCTCGCTGGTGAAGAGCCCTTGGCCTAAGAAGGGCTTAAGCTCGTCGTAGTTTGCGCCTTTTCTGTAGTTTTTAGCGTTCTCTTGCAAGACATGCTTCACGCTGTCGGGGTCGTTGACGATCCAGTAGATCATCGGACCAATCGCTAGGCGCCCCAGGTCGCGCCCTTGCATCATGAAGCACATGCGACGTAGGCGCTCGGCGGAGCTCGCGGTGAAGACCTCCCACGGCATCGCATACACAACGCGCGGTGGTGGGCGCCAACCGGTGAGCTCGGGCTTGGCGATGGTGGAGGCTGCGGGTTTGGGTGAGACTTCGTGGGAGGTGGTCATTGACGTTTGCAGGTTTACAACGGATTGAGGTGAAAGAGTGAGAGGCATAGGGCTCAGTGATCGGTGCAAGCAAGAGCTCATCGTGGGGAGGCGATCAGGACCCTTTCGCCGTTGAGTCTATGGCGCAACCCGCAGTGGTCCCGACTTTGCACGTGCCGAAAGCTCACAGAGAGCAGGCAAACTCATGACTCATTTTGTTTCATCGTCTATTCGGTTCGCAGTCCTCGCAGCATCAACCCTCGGGACAGTCCATTGTGCGGCTTTTGTCACACCAAGTGACGGAGGCGACGCATCGAGTGCAAGTGATGGATCGGCGACCGTCGATCGCGTCGTCCCACCAGCAGACGCTTGGCCGACCATGGATGGCGGTGTTCGGCTACCGCCAGGACTGCTGCCCCCCGACTGCAATGTCACGGTGCGTGGCACACCTGGCGGGATTTGCTCGCCGGTGTTCGTCCAGTTTTCTTGCGGAATTCCTCGTGAATTTATCCGCACGCTCGATAACACGGCGTCCATCATCGACGAAAACGGGGTGCGACACGCAGACTTTCGCGCGGTTTGTTTGCAGCGTTGTGCGGACATGGGTTTTGGACAAATAAGCTACTGCGACATTCAACGCTCAATGCCTGAGCGTCCATACGATACGATTCAATGCGGTTCGTACTGTGCGGGCAGAAGCACTGAAGGGGTTGAGTTTTCAAAGACGGGGTCGTGCGATCGGGAGAACTCGTTTGCAAACTACTTCGCGGAGATGGCGCAACTAGAAGCCGCGTCCGTCGTCGCATTCGAGCATCTTGCGAGCGAATTAGCAGCGCTTAGTGCGCCATTGATGCTTGTGGAGTGGGCGCGCACCAACGCCGATGAAGAGCGCACACACACGGAGTTGATGACCGCGCTTGCGCTGCAAGAGGGGAGTGAGCCCGCGCGGGTTGTTGAGCATGAAGTGCGCACGCGTACATTGCTTGAGATCGCGATTGAGAACCGCGTTGAGGGCTGCGTGCGAGAGACGCTCGGTGCCGCCGTGGGATTGTGGCAAATGAGTCACACATCGCATGAGGGGTTGCGCGAGGCGCTGCAGACAATCGTTAGTGATGAGATGAAGCACGCAGAGTGGTCGTGGGCAGTGGATCAATGGGCTATGTCGCAGCTGATTGAGGCGCAACGTATGATGGTCGATGCGGCGCAAGAGCGAGCGATTGCGCAGCTGAGTGCGCAGGCATTTAGCGAGGAATTTATCAAGCAGAGTGGGCTTCCATCAGCGGCGGAGATGCGAGCGATTGTGGCGAACTTACGCACGAGCGTCTGGGGCTCGAACTGATTCGCAAGCGAGAGTGATTGAGCTGCGGTCCTGGGGCGCAACCATGTTCATCCGCTCTTAGCATCCCGTGCACGCGTGACAGCTCGCTCAAGTCCCTCAAGGATCAACTCGAGCCCGAAGCTAAACTCGGCTTCGTAGTCACGTTTCTTCTTTTTCGCTGAGGGCTTCCGAGACATCACGTACGTCATGATCTCGGTGACGAAGGGGTACTCATCGGCAGCGACTTGTGGAGTCATTGCCTCGACCACAGCTTCACGCTCGTCTGCGTCAAAGGGCCAGCTCACCTCTTGAAGCGTAAAGCCATAGATGTAGCTATCCAGCGTCAAAAACGCGTTGTAAGCCGCGCCGATCGAGAAGCCTCCCTGACGAAGTGCTTTGATCACTGAGTCAAAATAGCGCAAGCGCAGAGGCCCGAGGTTGGTACGCGATTCAATAAGCGCGGGTGCCCAGGGGTGGCGCAACAGGACACGGTGGGCAGAGGTCGCACGCGCGCGCATTGCCACTTTCCAGTCCACTCCCTGCAACAGTTCGATCTCTCCCACCACGACGTCCACGATGGCGTCAAGGATCGCGTCCTTGTTCGCGACATGGGTGTACAGCGACATGGCCTCGACCCCAAGCGCTTCGCCCAGCTTGCGCATGGAGAGCGACTCAATGCCTGCTCTGTCTGCAAGGTCCACTGCGGCTCTGACGACCTGGGCTCTGTTCAGGGTCGCTCGCGAGGGACTGGGTGCTTTGGGTCGCTTCGCCATAAATTATTCTTTGACATCCTTACGCCGTAAGGACAGTATCCTTATACTGTAAGGACGCTAGCACACCAAAGGGCATACAAGATGAAATCAGCCACACAAAACGCAGCAAAAATAAGTATTTTCACCGGAGCCGCAGCGCCATTGACGCTCTTGTTGCTGGGCTCAGTCGTGGTGGTCTCTGCCAGCATGTCGCTCTGGATGATGGGAAAATCGCTCGCCTCCGGTGTGCTCCCCTCGGATCCCGGCGAGGCCAACTACGTCAAGCACGCGTTGATCTCAGCGATGCACTTTCTGCCGGGCTTAGCTTTTACGCTTATCGGCCCAATGCAATTTATGCCCCAGGTGCGTCGGCGTTGGCCCGGCTTGCACCGTTGGTCTGGCAGGGTCTTTGTGCTCTCGGGATTTTCGGTGGCCATCACCGCGATGGGGTTTAACTTGTTTTTTCCGCCGGTGGGCGGGGTGTTCAAAGCGGCTGCGGTGTTTGTGTTTAGCATCGCGCAGATTGTGGCTTTGGTGGTCGCGATGCGGGCCATTTTTAGCAAAGACGTCGTCCGTCATCGCGCGTGGATGCTGCGAGCGTTTGCCATTGGGCTGGGCGTCTCGACGATGCGCTTTTATTTTATCCCGATGTACGCAATCTTTGGGATGCCGAGCAACTTTCACATTGGGCTGGGCATGTGGATTGGATTCGGGGTGAATGTTTTAGTGGCCGAGTTGATCTTGCGGCGCGAGCGGAGGGCAGTCGTGCGTCCGTTGCTGAACTCGGTGTGAAAACGAACTCGCACACCGAGTGAAAATTCGCTAGATGTTGTCGATGACCGAGAGTCTCAAGGATGCGAGCGAACGTGCGAAGGCGACCATCCAAACGACGTGGCAGAAGATCTCGAGGGACTACACGCTTGGTTGGGCGGGACCTGCTTCGGTGGTTGCAGCAGAGTTTCCGTTTCTTCGAGAAGAACTGCTGAAGCTCGGAGATTCGATCACCGAGGAGATGCCACTGCTTTTCTTTCGAACACGCGAATCTCCGCCAAAAGACATGGTAACGACGATTGCCTACCGTAACTCCACTGGCAGTCCGTTCAACTGTCGGATCGTTTCAAGCGCAGATATCAAAGTGGCGGTTGTCGATCGTCTCTCGGCCTTTTCTCAGGCACTATGGTTCGCCGTCGCGCGCCGGATGCTGCCAGACCCAACACTCGCGCGAGCTTTTTCACGAGCATTGGTTGCTTGGACGGGATCGCGCTTGGTCGCGCTGGACGAGTAGGGCATTGGCTCGGAGGGATTCGCGCTTGATGCGCGGTTTGGCGTGTGCTTGGTGGGACTTCGTCTATCAATAGACGGATAATCTCGGACAAATTCCAGGGGAAAATTTTGGGAATTTGTCCGTCTGGGTCTGCGACGTCACCTCGGCGCAGTGCTCGCGTCAACGGCACCTGCATTCGCGCGACACGCGGTACACGCTCATGTGGTGAGGTCAAGCACGCTGATCCTCAACGTGGGACGCTCCATCGACAGAGGGCAAAGCAGAAATGGTGAGTCGAATTCTTCGAGACACATTAGCCGTCGAACTCATCAAGATCGAGAGCCCCGAAAGCACCTCACGAAAACATGTGAAGTACATCCCATTTTGGGCGTAACCTGTCCGACGGTGCGATGCTTGTCGAAAACTTCAACCTGTTGATTCTATTGTTGATTCTTATTTTGGTTTATCCCGGTTCACGCCGTGAAATTCTCCTCGAATCACTCCAACTCATTGAAATAACTAAATATTCTTATTTTGGCTTATTCCCTATGTCCGCTTTGACACTTCGCGCGCTACAATCCCTCTCGTGGCGTGGACTTCAGTGAAGGAGCCGTGACCATAGAAAGCAGATAGGTCAATGAAGACCGATAAGATTACCGTGCCCGGACTCCGGTCACGCAAGGCTACGCGCAATCGCGGCGAGCGGATCGCAATGGTGACCGCTTACGACGCCACGTTTGCACGCATGATGGACTCAGCAGGTGTTGATGTTATTTTGGTCGGTGATTCACTCGGAATGGTGATCCAAGGCCAATCGTCCACGCTCCCGGTGACGCTCGATGAGCTCATCTATCACTCCCGCGCGGTGATGCGCGGGACCCGACGCGCACATGTGATCGGAGACATGCCGTTTTTGAGCTATCAGATCTCGCACGAGGTCGCGCTCAGCAACGCGGGTCGGTTGATGAAAGAGGGCGGCGTTGAGAGCGTGAAGCTCGAGGGCGGACGCGAGTTTGCCGACGTGATCTATCGTATGGTTCGCATGGGAATTCCCGTGGTCGGCCATGTGGGGCTGATGCCGCAGCGGGTGCACGCGATGGGTGGATTTAAGGTCCAAGGGCGCAACGCCGACGACGCCGACGCTATTTTGCAAGACGCCATCGCGGTGGCCCAAGCCGGCGCGTTTATGGTTGTGGTAGAGGGCGTGCCTGCGGGGCTCGCGGCAAGAATTTCAAACGCGTTGGATGTGCCCACCATCGGGATCGGCGCGGGCGTTGAGTGTGATGGGCAAGTGTTGGTGTCGTACGATTTGCTCGGGCTCAACGACACGATGAAGCCGAAGTTTGTGAAGCGCTACGAAGAGTTTTTTGCCAAAGGCGTTGAGGCCACCAAGACGTACATTGATGAGGTGCGGAGCAAGACTTTTCCTGGCGAAGAACACTCGTTTGGGCTGCAAGCGGCGGGCAAAGCCGAGCCGTTGACCGTGACGGGTGTGGCCGTGGGAGAGCAGAAGATTCCGACGGTGGTGGCGGCCAACGATGACGACCTGCCGGCCACCGAAGCGCACGCATACGGGCCGCAAAACTAACCCTCGCACACGGATAAAAAACGATGAACAACGTGAAAGTTATTCGCGATCCGCGTGCTTTTCAGCAGGCTATGCAAGATGCTCGCTTAGCGGGCAAGCGTGTTGGATTTGTCCCAACCATGGGGGCCTTGCACGAAGGGCACCTGACCTTAGCGCGTGTAGCGCGTGAGCACGTCGGGAGTGACGGGATTGTGGCGGTCTCTATTTTCGTAAACCCCACGCAGTTTGGTCCCAAAGAAGATTTCAGCAAATATCCCCGCGAGCTCGAGAATGACATTGAGCGTTGCGCCACCGCGAGTGTGGACGTGGTGTTCGCCCCGGACGCTGGCGCGATGTACCCCGAGGGTGAGCGCACCCGCGTGAACGTGAGCAAGCTGACGGACGTGTTGTGTGGTCCCATTCGCCCGGGGCACTTTGAAGGCGTCGCCACAATCGTGAATAAGCTATTCAATCTCGCTGGTCCGTGCGTCGCGATCTTTGGTCGCAAGGACTACCAGCAATGGCGTGTCTTGGTGCGGATGGTCGAGGACTTGTTGTTGCCCGTGACCATTGTGGGCGTCCCGACTGTGCGCGAGAGCGATGGGCTCGCGATGTCGTCGCGCAATCGGTACCTATCGAGTGAGGCGCGTGCAAAGGCTGTGGTGATTCCCAGGGTGTTGAGTGAGGCGTTGCGCGCTTGGGAGTTGCCAGAACGTGATCCTGAGGCGATCCGCAAGCGGGTGTTTGAGCAGCTCAGTACGGTGATGGACAGTATCGACTATGTCGAGCTGCACGAACCCCTCTGGCTTAGCGACTACACCAACGGTCCCACTGCGTTGCTCGCCATCGCGGCACGGATTGAGCGCACTCGCTTGATCGACAACGTGGTCCTTGGTGAAGCTTCTCCGCGCGAACTTGTGAATGTGCCGTAGTAAGCGCCTCAGCGCAGCACAGCGCTGAGGGCTTAGCCTCCGCGCATGTGCCCTCGCGCGTCTGAGTGAATCAACTAACTCATTGTGCGCTCAGGAAACCCCCTCGTCATTGTCATTCCTCGGGGGTCGTTAGAGATGCGCGTAGAGCTTGGGGTGCGTATGAAGGGAGGCTCTCGGGGCTTGCCTGAGTGCAAGTTTGGTTGATCGACTGAACGCTGTGATTCAGCAGGAGCATCTCCCCCCAACCCCGAGGAATGACAATGACGATGGGGGTCCTGAGCGCTCATTGCGCGAAGGCAATTGCGAGGAGGCTAAGTCCTCATCGCAAGGTGCAATGGGCTCCTTGTGCTGAACGTCAATAGCTTATACATTATCGACGACGGAGGACGATCCCGCGGTCAATCACTGGGCGTACGCGAGGTGTTGCTGTCGCTGGCGTTGTCACTGGCATACGCGGTGCGGGTGGTTCTGGCAGAAGAACATCGGAGACAACAAGCGCCCACTCGGGGACCGACCGTCGTCGAAGCTCGGCGAGGACCGCGTCGCGTCGCGTCGTTGCGATCGCTTGGGTGATCGCGCCTCGTGGTGCGACAGGAGGCGGTACAACACGTGGAGCCACGGCGGTTGGGGCAACCGGTGTTGGCACAACGGGTGCAACCCAGGTCGCTCGCACAGAGAGCGTCCATGCTTTCGACGGGTTGCGTGACGTTGCCATCAGGACAATCGCGAGCTGATCAAGCAAGGGGGCGCTCTGCGGAGAGACCGCGTTTGCCGTGGTAAAACGCACGCCTTCAAGCAACTCGACCTCACCGGGAGAGTCTTGTGTTGCGTTGATGACTCGCACGCGAGCTCGTGGTCGTGCGGGGGTTGCAGGGCGGGCAGTGGGGGGTGTCGGTGGCGTTGCAGGGGGTGTGCTTGCGGGCGCAGCGTTGTCCGGGCAGCCGTCTTGATCATTCACTCCGTTGACGTCTTCGAGTGTCGTGGGGCACAGATCAGCCGCGCCACTTACGCCGTCGTGATCGGGGTCTTCGTCGGGGCAACCGCGCTGTGCGGCCGTGGCGTTGGCACCTGCGGGCAAGTCGGGACACGCATCCACAGTGTCGCCCACTGCGTCGTTGTCGCGATCGGGCAACGGACAACCGCTACGCGCGGGATCCTCATGCTCTCCACGCGGAACCTCTACACACTGATCGGTTGCGTTGGCAACGCCATCGCGATCGTTGTCGTTGCTTGGACATCCGCGGCGTGTTTCGTCTGGAAAAGTACCCGCCGCTACGTCACGGCACTGGTCTTCGGTGTCCAGAATTCCGTCCGCGTCGTTGTCCAAATCGGGACAGCCATCGTTGTCTTCGAATCCATCTTCGTCTTCGTTGACCGTGGGGCACTGGTCCTCGTCGTCTGGGATGGGATCTTGATCGTTGTCTTCGGGGCAGCCATCGCCGTCTTCAAATCCGTCACGATCTTCGGGCAACCCGACGCAGTGATCTTCGCCCGTGTTGTCGCGCAAACCATCGCCGTCGTCGTCAATAAACCTCGGTGCCCACTGCGCCATCGCGAGAAAGCGAAGCCGAGGATTGCCCGGAACATCCGTGAGCCCAGCGCCACCACCAAAACTAAAGTGCCACTCTTGTCGAACGGACTTTTGCACCCCCAACTGCATCTCGAAGGGCTGCGTGTTTGCCGCCGCCGGGTTGCGCATATCGATCGCGCCATAACCCTCCATGTACAAGCTCATCAGTCCGCCCAACAGACCTTGTGGCATTCGGATCCCGAAATTGTACGTGAGCTGATCGTGCAGGGCGACTGAGCCCAAGCATTGCGCACTCGGAGTGCTGGCTGTCACCCGCGTGCAGTCGACGGCTTGTCCTGGATATCCACCGTTAAATCGCGCGCGGTATCCCAAGTTTGCTGCGAGCAACATTCCGAACAAGCGAAAGTCTCCGGCCGCTGCGGCTTCGACGGTGAAGGCTCCGATAGAGGACAACGAGCGAGGGTCTCCGGTGGGGGCGCTGACTGTTCCGACAAAGGCGACTCCTGGTCCTTCGTTCACGAAGGGATCGGGGCGGGGAGCTTCGGGCTGGCCGGCTTGCGCCGCAGTTGGCGGCTGTGCGGTGAACACTCTTCGCGAGCTCACGCGCACGTTCGCGCGCACATCGCCAAACGCAACCACACCCAAAGAGCTTTGTCCCAACGGACTGACATCGCCGAGCTGTCCCGTGAGTATCGGAAGCGCGAGTCCCACGCTCACGTTGGAGGCCAGCCCGATGTTTGCCAGCACGTGGGTCCAGACTTGAAAGTCCACTGCTCGCGCGGTGCTGCCGGTTGCGGTGGTCGAGCGCAAAACGTAGGGTCGCTCCAGAAACTCGAGTGCGAGACCGGCGTTCCAGTTCCATCGGCCGGGCATATGTGAGGTGTGCGTGTGCGGGAGCGAGTCGCTGTCCGTGGTGAGATTTGGCAGCCACAGTGCTCCCTGAATTTGTGAGGTTTGCGCCTGTGCGACGGCGGGCAAGAGCAGACCGAGCAATGACAGCGCGGAGACCGAAAACTTGTTTATGACTTTCACGGGACGGCGAAATATCCGCTAATCTGTCTCAGATCGAAAGCACGAAAATCCGCGCACGAGATATTAACCGGCGCCCCTTTGACCCCGTGATGCTGTCAAGATGCGGCTGTGACGCTTGAGTCGAAGCTCTTTACGAATGCGCATTTTCGCCGTTACTTTTTTGGAGAAGCGCTCTCTAACATTGGGGACTGGTTCACCTATGTGGCGATGGCGACCCTCGCTGCGACCTCGAGTGCGCAGGTAGAGAACCTCTCGATCGTGTTTCTGTCACAAACGCTCCCTCGGGTTCTCTCGTCTCCGATTGGTGGATGGATAGCGGACCGATTCAACCGCCGAAGCGTGCTGCTCATCGTGCTTTTTCTCAGAGGAATTTTGGTTTTCGCGATGGCCTACGTCGCGTCGCGTTCTGGTGCTGGGATCGCGTTGCACAGTCTTCACATCACGCGCATGGCGCTCGGTGCGGTGAGTGATGCCGCTGCGCGTGCCGCCATGCCAACGTGGTTGGGTCGTGAAAACATCGCAGATGCTAACCGTGTTCTGGGCGGAGCATGGAGCCTGTGGCTTGCCATCGGCGTGAGCGTTGGTGCGTGGTGTACGGCGCTTTGGGGCGTCTCAGTGTCGTTTGTTGTGGATGCGTTCTCATTTTTCTTAAGCGCGCTGGCGTTTTCGTTCTTGCCGTCGATTCAGACAGTCACTGCGGCCACCGCGGCAGAGGTCACGAAGGGGTCGCCTTCTTCGCGCTCGGAGCTTGTGGTCTCTTATCGCGCCCAACCGGAGCTATTGCTGTTTGCCTGCGCACGTGTGAGCGTGGCTTTCGCATCTTCTGCTGGATTTCTCGCGCTCGGAACCTCCGCAGCCAAAGGCCACAGCGCACGACTCGCAGCGGGGTATCTTGGAGGCTATTTTTTGGTTCGAGCGATCGGCAACGGGGCCGGCTCTGCTTGGCGAGGTTTTGGGTCCGCGCACGGATCGTACGTGCAGCTTGTACGCACGGGCATTTTTGCAGGAGTCGTCGGCGTCGCAGGAGTCGCTCTAATCGCAGGATTTTCTGGTTATTTGCTCGCAATTGTTCTTGGGTCATTTGCGTGGGGTTGGGGAATGGGCGCACACTGGACCCTCGCATGCACCCAGATGCAACAGCGAAGCCCCGATCACGTCGTTGGGCGCTGGCTCTCCGTCGATCTGTTCGCCTTCACGGCGGCTCAGGCGACAGCGACACTCGTTGCGACCATCGCCGGGCGGTTTGTCCCCGCACTGAGTGTCTGGATTCCCTGCGCAATGGCGGGCATTTCGTTGCTGGTCTGGTTCATTGCAGCCCGCAGAATTCAACGGCTTCAAGATCGCCGAGGGATCGCTTGAGGTGCTTGTAGCTTTCGTGGGGCAAGTTCTGTCAGACTCACGCGTACAACATCCATATGACTGAATCTTTTTTTCGTTCATGCGCTGGGGCGCGTTTGGCGTTTTCTCTGCTTACCGCTGCTTTTGCAGCTGGCTGCACGTCACGCACGGCGCAGCTTGAGGTGATTCGCCCCGCAATGCTCAACGCGGCGCCGTTTGGCAACACGTTTGAAGTGCGAGAATTTCAGGGCGATCCAGGGGTCTCGATCCAGCTTCAAACGATGCTTCGCTCACGGATTTCATCAAGCTTAAACCACGCGATTGCGTTGGTCCCGGCCAATGGAGGCTTAGTTATCCGAGGCACGATCCTTCGATACGATTTTCATGTCGAAGAGCAGCGCGCCAACGAGACGTGCTCGCATACAGAGACCGTGAATGGGACCCAACGCTCGGTGAACCACGCGTGTGTGGTGATCACCATCACCGGAATTGCCAGCGCAACGGTAAACTATTCTGTGGTTGTTGCAGCGACCAATCAGATCATTTTTTCGAGGGAATATCCTATGCAATCACGCGGGACAATGCGCCGAAAAGAGGGCCCTTATCCCGCTGACAACGTGATCCTTGGCCAGCTTGATCAGCCGGGCTTGATGGGCGACGCGCTCACTCAAACGGTCGATCAATTTGCGCGTGTGATACTTCCGTGGAGTGACACCGTCGAGGTATCGTTTGAGGGGTGCGCGGGTGACGCTCGTTGCAACCAGGCCTACGAGGCTGTGCAAGCGCAGCGACTCGAAGTTGCGGAGCAAATTTTAACGGCAGTCACCGGTCCGGACGGCGCACCCGTGACTGAGACGGATCGCAATCGAGTGTCCGAGGCGGTCTACAATCGCGCCATGGTTCGCATGCTTCGTGGCACCTATGGGGGGGCGTTTATGGACCTGCAGCGCGCGATTGAACTGCGACCCGACAAAGAAGATTGGCGTGGAAGATTTCAGGCGCTTGAGCAGCTTGCACGCGATCAAGATGCGTTGCGGGCGCAGCAAGGTCTGCCCCCTCCCGATCAGACAGGCGTTCAGGTGACGCCGACGGCGAGCGACGCTGGCTCGGCTCCGATAGGCGACGCGGGGAGCACTGCACCAGGCCAACCGTCTGCATGGGGCGCGCAGCCGAACCGGTAATCACTCAGCGTTTTCGCTGTTGGTGGGACGGCAAACTCGCGAGACGACTCAAAAAGCCCAAGCAGTTGCATCAATTCTTCTGCGGGCGACCACAGAACAGTTGTTACTTTCGTGACACCACCCCCCATGTATCAGGTACAATGCATGTGTAAAAGGTCGGGGGATTTCCGACCTGCGTTCTCTTGAGTTTTGTAGGTTAAACACTAAGTCTTCATGCCCCTTCTGACCGCGAGAGAGCGTATCAACACCGAAGTTGGTGGTCGCTACCGGATCAAACGCATCATTGGTGAAGGTGCATTTGGGGCAGTATTTGCAGCGGAACATTTGCTTACCGCGCGCGAAGTTGCGCTGAAGATTTTGCACGCACACCTGGTGCAAACCGAGCAGATCGCGACGCGATTTTTGCTCGAAGCTCAGACGATGGCCAAGATTCGTCACCCTGGGATGTGCCAAGTCTTGGACGCTGGGCGCGACTCAGACGGGACGATTTTTCTCGCCCTTGAGCTGCTTGAGGGCGAGACCCTCGAAGAGAGCCTTGAGCGTCGTGGTCGGCTGCCAAAGCCGGACGCCCTTCGCATTGCGATTGAGGTGCTCGACGCTCTTTGTGCTGCTCATGCGCGCGAGATCGTTCATCGAGACATCAAGCCAGCAAACATCTATTTGCATCTCGAAGTGGATGGTACCTCACGAGCAAAATTGCTCGATTTTGGTATCGCTCAGGTCGCGCCAAAAAACGGGAATAAGATCACCGAAGCGGGCATGATTTTGGGCACGCCAGAGTACATGCCGCCAGAGCAAGCGCTGGGCAAAAACATCAGCGCTGTGAGTGATGTGTGGGCTGTCGGGATTGTCTTGTACGAGATGTTGTCGGGGATGGTTCCGTGGTCGGGCGAGAGCGCGACATCGGTGCTGCTGTCTGTCGCGCACAACCCACTGACTGACATCCGCGACCTTCAGCCAGAGGTCAGTCCCACCATCTCGGCCATTATTGCGCGTGCGTTAGAGAAAGACCCAGCCGCGAGATATCAAACTGCGGCTGAGATGCGTGATGCGCTCATCGCGGTAGCGGAGGCCGAGGGGTTGTCGCTGCCGTACCTTCCAGGTGCGCGGACCAGTGTGGTTGGGTCTGGCGAATGGAAGGCTGTGCGTCCACCGACAGCGCCCGTTCCGGCCGCAGCGTCGGCGGGAGCGACAAGACGCAACGGTAACATTGAGTTTGATTTGCCTGAGAGTCAGGGCTCTCTTTCGCTTGCGCTCACACTCGATCAGATTCAATCCGCTGCGGACGAGTCCGCCGATGTGTTGCCTCTGCCGATCCCGCTTCCGCCTGAGCCTGTGAAGCCCAAAAATTCTGTGAGGCCTCCCGCCATGTCGCCTGAGGTGTTTCGCAGCACGGGCAGTTTTGAGGGGGTTCCGAAGAATCCAAACGAGCCCCCGCGAACAACCTCGCGGGTGGATATGCCGAGCACGACGGTTGATGTCTCGGGCAAGAGCGCGCCGCTACGAACAGGTCCCAACAAAGCTGCTGAAGCTGCGCCAGGGGTCGGTCCTGTCGGGCCGGCGTTTAAAACGGTTGAGCCTGTCGCGAATAAATCCTCCCTCGTCCTCGCAGGTATCTTGGCCGTCGTAGCTCTCGGCGGAGCGGCGGTCTACGTGGCAACCAACCAGGGAAATCACGGGGCAACGACGCACACAGAAGAAGACTCTGGTCAGCGAGAAGATCCGGACCAAGATGCGTCGCTGGCTGTGATCGGAGATCTCGTGATGCATTCACACGGGGCGATTCCGCTGCCGTTCGCTCTCCGGGGAGAAGAGCGCCAGTCGTTTGCACGTCACTTGGTGCTCGGACCCCAGCGGGCGGATCATTCGGCGCGCTCGGCGGCCACCTGCGCCGCAGGGAGCGTGAGGTTGTTCTCGACCGACACTGGATTGCCGGTGGCTTCTGCAGAAGCATCGATTGCATGCAGCGGTTATGACATCGCTTTGGTCCACGACGTGGACAGCGATGGTAGAGACGAGATCGCCGCAGTCGCGTTGGATCATAATAGCATTCACATTATATCGACGGCGTCGAGTCCAGGGCGAGTGTTGCACTCTATTGCGCTGCCGATGGTGCGTGGGTTGGCCAGCAATCTGATTGAGCTCCAGGGCCGCTCTCTGTTGGTCGCTTTTGTCGAAGCGCGAGATGGAGGCGAGACCGAATTGGCGGCGGTGGATGTTCGCTCGGGTGTTGTAGCTTGGCGCGCGCGTGGACGAGAGAGCTTTGTTCGCCTGGGGATTCCCACGGATTTGGGTCTTAGTGTGGGTCCGGATGCGGACGGCGATGGTGTTCGCGATATTGCCGCAGGCGCGACGGTTGTCTCAAGCACAACGCCTGATCGAATGCCCGAGCTTCCGCGCTGTGTCGAGCTATTCTCAGGCGCCACCGGTCGTCCCATTTGGCCACACCCGTATTGTCAACGACGTGGCGGCGCGCAGAGCGTCTCGCTTGGAGACGACATCGATAACGATCACAAAGGTGATGTCGCGGTGGGCACTGACGTGACCCGAGGGGTGGACCCTCGAGTTGTGGTGGTGTCCGGCGCAAACGCTGCTGTTTTGCGTCGCGTGACAACGCCAGCGGGCGCTTCATCACAGGGTTTCGGCTGGCCAGTGGCCCTCGGTGGCGACGCCGATGGGGATGGATCGGCCGACCTCTTGGTGGGAAGCGTGAGCGCTGCAGCCACGTATGTTAGCGTGGTCGATGGGACCTCGGGACGAGTCCGCGCAGGGGTAGAACTTCAGGGGACTCCTGGGTTTCCGAACACTCGTGTGTACCTTGAGGCAGCAAGCTGGCGGGGCGCTGCGCACGCTGTGGCGATTGTGTCCGCACCCACTGACGGTGTGCACGCGTACGTTTTGACTGCGCAATAACCCAGAACTGCGCGAGTATCGCTCTAACAAACAGGAGCTACTCGATGAAGATCACAGTTCTCGGTGCCGGCAGTTGGGGCACCGCGCTCGCAAAGGTTCTCGCAGACAAAGGTCACACCGTCCACCTGTGGAGCAGGCGCGAGGAGCAAGCGAAACAGATTCGTGACACCCGGATCAACGAGCCATTTCTTCCGGGGATCGTGCTGCCTCCCACGCTCGACGCGACTCACTCGCTTGATGAGGCGCTTGAGGGCGCCAACATGCTGCTGGTGGCTGTCCCAACTCACGGGTTGCGCGAAGTCTTGCCTCAGGTCAACGGGCTGATCAAGTCACCGATTCCAGTGATTTCTGCGACCAAAGGGATCGAGCAAGACACCTTGATGCTCGTGAACCACATGATCGAAGACGCCCTGCCATGGAGCAAGGATACCTTCGTTGCGCTATCGGGACCGTCCTTCGCGATGGAGGTGGCGAAAGGGATGCCCACTGTCGTTGTGGCGGCTGCAAAGCAAGAGCACCTCGCGCGTGAAGTGCAGCAAGCGTTTTTTTCTGATGGAACCTTTCGCGTCTATCTCTCAACCGACGTCCTCGGTGTCGAGCTCGGAGGTGCACTCAAAAACGTAATCGCCATTGCAGCGGGTGCCAGCGACGGGATGGGCTTTGGAACCAACGCGCGCGCAGCGCTGATCACTCGCGGCCTCGCAGAGATCACTCGCCTCGCGGTCCGTATGGGCGCCGAGCCAATGACCCTCGCAGGCCTCGCGGGGATGGGCGACTTAGTGCTCACATGCTCGGGCTCGCTGTCGCGCAATCGGCATGTGGGGTTTGAGCTCGGCAAGGGGCGCAAACTCGCTGAAGTGCTCGGCGAAATGCGTCAAGTCGCGGAGGGTGTGCGCACGACCAAGAGTGCATTTGAGCTGGCTAAACGCGAGAAAGTGACGATGCCGATCATCGAGCAGGTATACCAAGTGCTCTACGAAGACAAAGAGCCAAAAGCGGCGATGTGGGATCTGATGGTGCGTGAGGCGAGCTTAGAGATTCAATTGTGAGAGTGGCAAGCGCGGGAGCGTGCAAGTTGGCCGTGACGCCGGTTGTCGTGAGTGCTCCCCTTGACGCGCAGGCACGTCGCCGTTCGGTGATTCAGCGCGAGGTCGCGCCACACACGGCCAACGTACACCCACCACGGTCGTATCATTCGCTTGCGGTGGTGAATTAGCCGTTCATTTACGTCGCAGGCGGAGAGATCGTCGCTCGCGATCGGTTTGGTCGGACGCTGGGGACTGATCTTTGACATCGGTATGTACGCGGGCCATCATGATTGATGATGACAACGGAGACCGCAGCAAACTTCCAGTTAACGCCCAACTCACACGCGCCTCGGTATCTCGCGATCATTCGATCCATCACACTCGTCGCCTTGACTGCTGATCACGGCTGTATGCCTCGGCCAAGTACTCCGGACGTGGGTCCAGGTGATACAGCCATGGACGTGGGTCGTGATGCATCTGTGGACGCGACGAGTGCTTCATCCGAAGATGTCGGGAGATGCATCGCTGCGCCCGATGCGACGTACAGGTGTACGCAAGGGCATATCGCAGACGCTGGCTATCAAGAGTGCGTGTGTATTTCGCTCTGTGATGGAGCCATGGCCTTCACTGAGTGTCGTGACGTCGTGATTGGTCCACTGCCACCGCCAGAGTTGTTTGGGTAGTTGGTCGCGTCCTTCGTAGGTGTGAAGAGAACCAAATTCTGTGTGAAAAATCTCAGATCAAAAACAAACGCGTGTTTCCAAACCGTCTGTCCCCAAGCACTCTTCCCCCCGGGCCTGCACACAGTACAAAAACGCGACGCCGTCACTCACGCAACGTCGAGCAATGCAGCTTCCAGCGTCGTCGCCTTCGGTGGCGCACTGTGCTCGACAGCATCGGTCGACCGCAAAAGTAAGCCCGCACACCCTATCTAAACACACTGCCTTCTGCTGATTGTAGCAAGAGTTGCAGCTCGCGCTCGCAGCGCTGCAGGTGACCTGGCATCCGCCTGTTCGGTCTGTGCATGCACGAACACACTCAGCGATTTGAGCAGAGCACGCGGGAGGAGTCATGCGCATCGTAGGTGGCGTGGGTCGTGCGCACGCGCCATCAAGCTGAACGCTGGCGTCGTAGGGTTCGAGTACGACCGGTGGTGGTTCGCTTCCTCTTGCTCCGCACGCCAACCAATCACCGAGCACCTGGCGTAGCTCATGCGACGGACCGCTCAAGGGGGGCATTCGCGTTTGGGTGTCGGCAGCGCTATCGTAGATTCGTGAAGAATTTCGCTGTATTTCTGCAAGTGAATCGAAGTTAAAGATCGCTGGGGCCCCTCGCCGCGCCATCGGTCCAATGAGCCGTGATGAGTGGCAACCGGTGCAGTAGTTCGAAAAAAAGGGTGCACCGAAATTTTCGTACGAGAGCAAGCTCCCTTCGGGGCACCTGCGCCGACTGAGTGACGTGCCATCCATGACGATTGCAAAACCGTCGCGCTGGGAGTCTTCCGTTGCGTCGCTCGCAAGTCGGGCGTCCATCGTCCCATCGATCACTGCGCAGTGAAGTCCACACACCGCCAAGAGCGAAACAACGCTAACCCGAGAGTGCACTCAAGCGCTCCACGCCGGGCAGGTACCGGGCCGAATCCACACCACCGATTTCTAAAAATGCTGCTAAAACATTGCCCGATTGCAACTGCACCCCACCCATCGCTCCAGCTGTTGGCAACCCCGTTTGCAACGAGATGGTGTTTGCCTCTAGCGTTGCGCTGCTCGATCCGAGGGTGCGACTTCCGCGAAGACCCGAACCAAAACAGAGCGCGCTCGTAACCGGCCAGTGATCTTTGCCCATCGCACTGTTTAAGCGTGGGGTGCGTCCCATTTCGGACACGACCACGACCAACGTGTTGCTTAAGAGTCCCGCTTGTTGAAGGCGATCCCCGAGCGTCTTGAGTGCGCCAAAGAGGGTGTTGTTCAGCGGCCCTTGAAGCGTGGTGTTTTGGTGTGTGTCCCACCCATCGGTTTGCAGTAGCACCGATTTGCTGATGCCCCTTTGCAGCGCGTTCACCGTGACATCGATCTGGGGTCCTAGAGACTCGCTCAGCTCGTTGGGGTTGCGGTGCGTGCTCCATGTTTGCTCCAATAGCGCGAGCGTTTGGGGGCTAAATGAGCGCTCAAACGCGGTGATGGCCCTTTGGTTTGCGCCCGTCATCCCTCGGGTCGCTTGGACACGAGCGATGGAGGCCTGTTGATATGAGGCAAGTGCGGACTGCTCCGCGAGTGTGGGCTCAAACCGAGGAGCCACGCCCCCGTTGGCGGGAAGCAGGTACGCGTCGTCTGCGGGACGAATCAACGCCGCTAGTTGTCTGGTTAGACCGACTCTCCCTGCGAGCTCGCCATACGGACCCGCGATCGCGTTTGCACCCAACACCAAATACGGAATCGGAAGCGTCCGCCCAAACTCATACGCGATGATCGCACCAATGTCGGGGCGATGATCTGACGGTCCACCCGTCAGCATCCGTCGCATGCAGTCGGGGTGAATAAACGACGAAACCTGGATTCCGTTGATCAGGCAAGATTGGTCGCCGTACGTCTCAAAAAAAGAGCGGACATTGGGTCGCGAAGCGTCGTCCCAGAGCGAAAAACTTCCCACGGATCGTTGCTGTCCCGGCGCAGCGCTAGCAGATCCATAAGGTCCTGACTTTGGGTCCAGGACAACGAGCGGATCCCATCCTCCGTTGGCCAACACGATGACCAAGTTTCGCTGAGGTCTCGCTTGCGCGCGCGACAACAGCGGGATGAGAGTTGCTCCAGCGACAGTGGTGCCTCCAAGGGCAAGAAGTGTTCTTCGGTCCATTGTACTTGAATTTTACCTAGTAAAACAAAAACCGAGGGTCTTGAAGCATGCTGTAGACCACCATGGTCCACGCGCGCCGCACGTTGCCACCAGAGGCCGTCAATGTGCGGGCGAACAACTGGTAGGTTGCCGAAATTTCTGCTGCGTCCATGGGGAGCATCTCTCCATAAAATCGTGCGTGAAGCACAGACATCTGTCCGCGAACGTGAGGCTCGCTTGGGTCTCCATCTCCAATGTGCGTGAACAATCGACGTTGAGTGGGGTCTCCGATCGCGAAGTCGTGCGCAATCGCGTAAGGCGCGGCCTGGCTGGCCATCGCGCGAAGGACTAACGCGGAGGTAACGTTCATTGTGTGCGAGGGTGAATTGACGAAAAATGAGTCAATTCCCCCAAAAAGCACGTCAAATCCGTACACCGAATCGTACATCAAATCGACACGACCGTTGTACCCGAAGGCCGCATAACTTATTCGCTCTGGGAAGTCCGTCTCCCATCGAAAGCCCGTGAGGTTGTATACGGTTCGAGCAAGTTGATGAGGGCGCATTTTGTACAACCCCACGACGTCCGACGCGGGTGAGGGGTCCAAAGCATGCGAAACGCGAAAGTCCTCGCTCAACACGATGTTGCGAACCAAAGCACGCGCGTTGAGATTTGAGTCGACAAAGCTTCGCTGCAGCTCAATGGCCCGATCGACCGAGACGTTCTCGGGGGTCGTATTGTGCAAGTAAGCATAAAACCGCCGCACGGCACAGAGCGCGAACCTAGGATCTTGTGCAATCAGCAGCCCCAGGTTGCGGAGCCCTGAGGCGGCACGACCAAAATATCCTGGCTCACGTGCGGCAAAAAGATTGCCCAGATTTGGCAGGTAAAACTGGTACGGATAGGCGGTCATCCCCGAGTAGTAAAGCTCCGGAGGCTCCCACGTCGGGTGGTGCAGACCGAAGTATGAGGCCAGTGGATCAAGTGTTTGGTGACAGCTCGCGCAGGCCTCGTTGCTCACGACGGCGTCGCTCACCGCGCGTGGGTCAGCCAAGTTGATGCTGGTGTCTACAGAGATTTCACGGGATAAAAAATCGTAGCAAAGAAGCGCGGTCGAGACGAAGTTTGCGCGCCCGCGGTTGGCGTTGGCGAGGGTTGTTCCGTGGACAGTGAAGAGCTCGGAGTCACTTAGGATTCCGGCGTGGGGGCGTCCGTCGATGTAGCGTCCGCGCTGCCAGGCCTCCGATGCCGGTCGAGGTGCAATCCCCCACACATCCGCGACGATCGAGTTGGCGACAGTGTAGTCTGCCGTGACAATTTCTGAGTATGGGCGGTTGTTTTCTATCACATATTGAATCAGCCGCAGTGGCGCATCGGTGATGGCGTCGTTGCTATGTTGCAACGTCTGTCCCGTGAGCGCACCCACAGACGGAAACCCCGCGGGAGCAAAAAACGACGGCACCTTCACCTTGAGGGACTCATTGTGCAAATCGCGAATGGTCTCTCCGAAATCAGACGACTGTAGATACTGATCGGTCAGGGTTGCGACCATGGCAGGGTTCGCTTGCACGCTCAGAAGCTCGGCCAGTGAGGGTTTAAATCCACGAATCGCCATGGACACTCGCAGCAGGTGTTGGACTGAGTTGAGCTGCGCGGGTGGCACTCGTGGCACATCAAGTGCCACAGAATCTCTGGCATCTGCGACATCACCAGCGGCACTGTCACTCGCGGTGACAACGTCCCGCGGTCCCATCGCGTCGGCGCTTGACTGTGCGCCGTCGACACACGCTGAACAGCTCCATAACATCGCGGCGCAAATTCGCAGGTAGCGGTTCATTCGCACAGAGGAGGATAGCAAATCCTATCACGGGTAGGACCGCTTATTCGTTCGACCCTACGCAGGTAGCACCACGATCCGAGCTTTCTGACAGAGCGGGTACGTGCTTGTGTGGGGCTCAATCAACGCGCGCATCTCTTCGGCGTCGAAGCCGTACAAATACAAGGCTGTCTCGTTGGGTCCGTGCCAGTGGCTCTGGATGTTGCCTCGCTCGCCCAAGAGTCGGTTGATCTCATCCCAAGTGAAGTTCACGTCGCAGTCTTGGTACACATGATCCGGCAGCTCAGTCCCGTTAAGATACACCGCGAGACCCTGAAAAAATCCAAACGGAACTACCTTCGCCTCTCCGTCGATCTCAAACTCAAGCCGCGACCCCGCGGGGGCCCCTTGTGCCCCGAGTAGCTCACACACCAACGCCACAGACTCTTCAGCGTTGAGCAGGTCGAGGTCAATCCCGCAGTAATCGATCTCGCCTCCCGCCTCGCGTTGGCACGTACCTCCGCCCGAGACGGTGCCAAGCCCGCTCTCTTCAAGCACGTCTAACAAGGGATCTTCGTAGATCTCTCCGCGGTCTTTGGGCATCACCCGCGCGTTGAGTCGTGCGTACGCTTGTATCGGAAAATCTGTCATTACAACCATACTTACACATCACTGAGGGGTGTAAAGTTCTTGGCGAGCCTGAGCAGAGTCCGCCGCTCGATCACTGAGGATGGCCACCGATGGCCGTCAACTCGCCCTTTGTACAAGCATAACCCTTGGCGACACAGTTGCTCACGGACATGGCGACCCGTACGTCCGAATAAAGATACGAACGTCGGCTCCCAGCGGATCAAGCGCGGCTGTCCAGCCAACGGTGAAGGTTCGCTCATCGTGTGAGGTGATCGCGACGCGAAACGGGGAGATCGTGCGGTCCACGAGGGTGTCTAACTGAACTCCCCCGGACTGCTCATTGATCACAATCATCCGCAAATTAACAGGTGCATCACCGTTCTGCTGCATCTCTTTTGCGACAATCACCACGGTTGATCCCTGTTGCATGACTGCTGCGGCCTCGCTTGCGGCAAGGTGTTCAGCGATACGCACTCGGGGGCGAAAGCTCTGCTCGTTCGACCTCAATGACGCACCCCAAAGCTCGCCCAAGGTGTTGGTCCAAAAGACCCATGCCCCCCGCGGTCCACCCGCAGCGTAGACAGTGGACCGATGAGCCGTCTCGAAGCTGTCTAAGATCTGTTCGCTCTCTTGTGCTGGCCCAACGAGTCGCGCCGCGTGAATGCGGCACGTGGGTCCAACAATGCCCTCTGCCCAGGTGGCCACTAAGCCATCGTTGTTGGCTGGAGCGATCGCGACCGACGGCCCTGCGGCGTTGGCATAGACGATCTCGTTGGTGTTGCGAACGATAAGCGAATCCACAGCAAAATTGTGTACTCGGAGTCGCTGCATTGCACCGGTGTTCACCGTGAGGATATGCGTGCTTCCGTCGGGAGTGGCGACCGCGTTGACAAGCGAGTCGCTCTCGTTAAGTGCTGTGCGCGTGTGGGTTTCGTCTGCACTCACGTACTCGGCCAGCGTGCTGGTGCCCAGCAGTCCCGCCACAAGATAGCCCACACGACTTCGTGCAAGCGCGACACGAGCGAGAGAGCGTGGTGGGTCTGCAGTGAAGGCAGCGGTGTCGGGCCGCCGGGCTTGACCGCTGAGAGAAAACGACTGCAAACGTGTGGCAAAGTTTTGTGGGTTTTCGTCTCGAAGCCAGGCGACGGTGAGCGCTTGCTCACGGGGCTGAAAAATCATGTCATCGAGCTGAGACAGTGCCGGAGTGTCCAGTCGCACAACTGGACCTGTGGGTTCAAAGTCGCAACCTCGAGGAGGCTCGGTGGGCACATCCGTCACGGGAGCGAGCGGCTCGCCGAGGGGGGTCTTTGCGCCACAGGAAGACGCAATAATACCAGCAAATATGCAGGATAAAACTCGATGTGTTGACGACTCGTTCATGGCGATCCAGTGGGGGCGAGCGCCTCGGCGAGCATCTGTGCGATGTCGGCCACGGTTCGCGGCGACGACCCCTCTGCTTTGTTGTTCACCAGCACCCACGCAGGGATCTTTCTCTCTACCGCTTCTTTGAGCATTTGAAGTACCTCGTTGCGCATGCTGGGGTCTGGCTCGACCAAGACGTTAAACGGCGCAAAGCGCTCTTTCTGATCTTCGTAGCGCATTCCTGGTCGCAGCATGATGCGCGAGATCATGAACGGCTGCGCACTCAAGGGCGCCACTCGAAGCTGCTCGGCGATAGTGGGCATCCAGCTCCAGTAGTTGTACACATGCGCGGTGTTGTGTCGTGCGAGCACAGAGAGATACCGTGGCGTAAACCAAGTGCGCTCGCGCAGTTCGACTGCGTATTGCAATTCTGGCGGTAATTGTGCGAGAAAATCATCCAACACATCTGCAAACTCCCCCGGTCTCATCCGTGCTTGCGGCGCCAGAGGTGGAAACTCAAACACAAACGGCCCCACTTTGTCTTGCAGCGTCTCGACAAATGGGAGCGCCATCTCTTCGGCAAACCGTGAGGGGCTTAGAAAGTCTTCGTTGGGCTTACCCGCGTTTGCGCGATCGCGATGGACCGAGATAATCGGGCACGTAATGCTCTCGGCGACCTTGGTGCAAAAGCGAAACTCCGCAGGGGTCTGCTCGTTGTACCGGTGCAGATCATCTCGTGGAATGGGTGCGTAGAATCCACGATCGATCCCCACTGTGCGCAGCAATGGGTGTCGCACGTAGTCGACAAGCCCACTGTGCGACAGCTCGGCGACGGAGCGCTTGTGGGGATAGACCAACCCCTTCCATCCCGGAAAACTCCAAGAGCTCGTCCCAAGATAGATGTTGCTCGGGATCTTCGCCGCCACCAACCGATGACGCTCTAGCTCGGCTTCGAGCTCACGCAGCTCACGCTGCTCTTGCGTACTTGCAGTGATCTGCTTGTGAAAAAGCGGTAGTTGTGGGGGTGAACGATCTTTCATCAAACGGGCTACCGTCGTTCGGGGTTGGGGCTTTCGTCAAACAACATCGCGGAGTCGGTCACGCGAATTCTCCCAAGGTGCTCTCCTGCGCCGGGGCTCCCGTCAGGGATCCAGAAGGTAAAAGTGAGATCGCGTCCGCCCTGAGGTTTTGCGACAAACATCGGCGCGCTAGGTCGAATGCTGGACGGGATGACGACTGAGGCGAGCGTCTGAGACCACTGAGATCCATCAAAAGTTCGGTACGGAAAGTATGCCAACGCGCCTGCGGTGAGCGCAAGCTCACGGGCTGACATGGGGCGCTGTGCGCGCTCGCGAAGCTGAAAGATCCTCTCTGCGCCTGATAGACCCAAGGTCACGCGATCACGCTCAACGGCGGCGGCAGTCCATCGTGGCCCCATTTTTACCGCGAGAACTCTCACCTCAGGGGTCATTGAAAGGGGCAACCACTGCGCTTCGGTGGCGACCGCAGTGCGCTCAACGCTCGCGTCTGCGTCCCAAGGCCACGCGCGCCAAGCTTGCACAACGCGTGCTTTGGCCTCTTCTAAGTCTGGCTGATATTGCGCAGGCTGAGCTGGTTGTTCTTGCGAATTTGCTGGCGAAAATGCGCTTGGCTCTCGGGGCGTGTTGCGACAACTCACGCACTGGGTCGCAAGAACGACGGCGGTCGTGACGAAGGCTTGAAATCGGCTCGCTCTAGAATGCACCTTGATTCTCACTCGCTCACTGCATACACAGTGTCACTCTGGAGAAGAACACATGTTGTTGCAAGATATCAAAAAGCGGATGATGTTGGCGTTGAAGGCGGGGAAGGTTGTCGAAAAAGAGATCCTTCGCGTGGTGATCGGCGAGGTCACAGGTGCGATGAAAGATGACGACGAGTTCACGCTCGCGGTGATCAAGAAGCTGGTGAAATCCAACCGCGAGACCGCTTCGTTGGCCTCGGATGAAGCAACAAAAGTGACCCTCGCGCAAGAGATCGAGATCTTGCTTGAGTTTTTGCCGAAGTCACTCGACGCAGCGGCGATCATGACCTTGCTTGAGCCAGTTCGCGACGCGATCCGTGCTGGTGCGAATGACGGACAGGCTACAGGCGTGGCGATGAAGCATTTGAAGGCTGCGGGGGCGGTGGTCGAGGCGGGTGATGTGAAGGCTGCTGTGGCGCTCATTCGGGCGTAAGGCTCAGCGTAGTGTGGACGGCTCTGCCTGGGGCTCTGCTGGTTGCTTGAGCCGCTGAAACACAGCACCAACGATCGCACAGACGACAGGTACAACCGCGGTGGTCCAAAAGGTCCACGTCGGTGGTTGCCACACGCCGCTGCGTTGATACCCGTCAATCACAACATAGGTCAGGGGTGTTACGGTGATCAATCCCCAAGCGAAAAACGACGGTGCGCGGCTCATGCACGCAACAAGCGTTGCCAAGTACCATGGATATAGTGTGGGATTTGTCAGGGCGTAGCAGATCAGCGCGTCACGGCAGAGGACCGCGATGGGGGCTTTGCGTCGAAACCACTGCGCCAGTACAAGCAGCAAGCCAAGTGCGGCGAGTGAGGGGCGAATGAGATGATCACTCGTGGGCCAGCATGAGTACAGCGTGTGCCACAGGGGGCTGTTGAAGTTCCAGTGTTGGGCGACGAGGGGAATCGAGCCGGGGAGGGCTGCGCCGAGCGCCCATGGCACGCCGATGGTGACTGCAGGAACCACCGCGCACACCAACGGCCATCGCCACCACGGTTTTGCCCTCGGCCATAACGCCAGACACAACAACGCGGGTGTGAGCTTGAGCGCCACGGCAGTCCCGAGCATGAGCCCCGCGGTGGTCCACTGATCCTTCTCCGCCGCAATCAGCGCATAAATCACCGTGGCCGCACAGAGAATATCCAAGTGCGCACCAGCAGATCCTTCGAGCAAAATCAGCGGTGAAAGAATGTACCACAGCGCTTGAGATTTTTGCTTTTGCGTGGGCGAGTGCTTCCATAAGAACCACGACGAATGCACCGACGCTGCTGCGAGCACCGCCTTCCACCAAAACATCGCGAGCCAAGAGAGCTTCTTGCCCGCGAGGAGCACACACATCGCCCAGATGCCCTCGGCCAGTGGCGGATAGCAGCTCACCGTGTCGTGATGATCAAGCGGTAAGGGCCATCGCTGTCGCAGTCGTGCGAGTGCCGGAGCGTTTGCCGAGAGCGCGTACGGGTCGTGTCCAGACAACACCACAGCGCCGTCCCACAAGTACCGTGATGCATCCGTGCTTGTGTACGTGCGCAGAAAGAGCAACGCGATATGTGAGAATATTCCCAGCCAAAATACACGTTCGAGCGAGGCTTTGTCCGCACTTCGAGACACCGCGACGAGCCCCACACACAACGCTGAGAGCGTAAGGTGCACGGCGATGTATGGGACTGCTCGCGTCCCCGCGACGAGGTAGCCCGGCACATAGGCACCGAGGGTAACAAGTGCGTACATAACGCTTAGCGCGATGATGGTGCTCCGTGCTTTTGTCCATCTAGACACTGCGATCTATTGCCCCGGGTCAAAGCCTGCGCCCAAAAGCGCGGCGAGCATCCAAGCGCCGATTTTGCGAGACGCTCCAAGCGTGCCTTTGAGCGTCCCAGCCACCTTCGGCTGCCCACCACGTCTCTGTCTCCACGCCACAGGAACCTCACGCGTCCTCATCCCCATCCGCGCCGCCTTGACCTGCATCTCAATGGTCCATCCCCACGTTTTGTCCCTCATCTCAAGTCGCTCAATGGCCCGACGATGAATGGCTCTAAAGGGTCCCAAGTCCGTAGTTCGCACTGCAAATCGTGCAGTAATCACTGCTGCTGCAAAAGCGCTTCCGTACTTTTGCATCCCCGTCATCGCGCCGGGCTCAACGGTCCCGAGCACGCGTGATCCGAGGCACAGTTCAACCTCACCCCGCGCAACAGGTCCGGCCACGGTGGGCAGCTGCCGCGGGTCATCGCTGCCATCACCCACGAGCCACACCACAACAGAGTCCCCCACCTCAATGGCCTCGAGGGCCGCAAGGGAGGCGTAGCCATAGCCCTTGTTGGGTGTGTGCACGACCTCAGCGCCGTGGGCGAGGGCGATCTGGGCGGTTTGGTCCCGACTGCCGTTGTCAGCGACAATGATTCTACGAACAAATCCTCTCGGAATCTCGTCGATCACTGCCCCAATCGTCCGCTCTTCGTCAAGCGCCGGGATAATCACATCAATGGGAAGGTCTGCACTCACAATGCGGCTCTTATGCGACATTAAGTTCGATCCGTGAATTGGTAACGTCTGCTTTCGTCTAACGTAGTACTTGCACAACGATGAAACTGTTACCTCCCGCCACCCTGGCCGTATGCTTTCTGAGCCTCAGTGTCTCGAACTCTGCTCTCGCTCAGAGCACACCGAGTCGTCCCGATGCGGGTACGGCGCCGGCGACGGCTGTGATGAACGCTTCGGCCCCCGGTGTGGTCGCCGCTGCTGATCCAACCGCTGGTTTTGACGCACTCTTACGGTCGACGGTGTCTGCATCGGGCGTGAACTACCCGGTGATTCGCACGCGAATCGCAGCGCTTCGGGCGTACACAGACTGGCTCGCGACACATGGTCCGACCACGACGGCGAGCGCGTATCGTACTTCGGACGACCGCAAAGCGTACTGGATCAACGCATACAACGCGTTTGTTTTGTTGAGTGTTGCCGAGGCTCCCGCGTCCATGCGCAATGTGGTCACGTACTTGCCATCGAACGGATTTTTTCGCGCACGAAGGCACCGGGTAGATGGGCGG
>JANNCG010001437.1:0-3782 GCA_031386385.1 Myxococcales bacterium | reverse complement strand
TTGATCAAAGTGTTTGGTGTAAGGTTATGTTAGTTGTTTGTTGTGTGGTCGTATTTATAGAGAATGGATTTGTTTATGTTGAGTAAAAAGATTTTGTGATAATTGTGTTCAATAAGCTTTTCGGCCTTCCATCGCGCGTCGTTGCGAGTCTGTGAGTCCGCGATATCGAAGGCAATCTCTGCCATTTTGCTATGGCCATCCTCGGTCTTTTCTCGCGGAAAAATCGCGACCTCGGGCGCGAAGTCCGTGCGGATTCCCGTCCGGGTTAGCCGGTCGGTGCTGGCGGCATACTTGTCACGCACGACGGCTCCAATAATCATGGACACGTGGTGGTGCGCGTTGCCGTGCTTTTCGTCAGCGGGAGTGAGCTTATGGACCACGCCATCACGGACGTCTTCCCACACGCCCGGGGTCGCGAGGCGCTCATCCACGTGCGGAAGCTTTGCGCTCTCGGGTGCACCGTAGCTCGGCGCGGCGACTGCGGATGATGACCGGCCCACTGCAACGAGTGACTTGGGGCCGTTGGGTGATGATGGCGGATCCATGGAGCGATAGTGTAGCACTGTGGATGCTGCCCGCTCAACGTGTGGCGACGAGCGGGACCGCGGGCTCGACGAAGTCTTCACTCAACACGGGTTCTTTGCGCTGCGACGGCAAATACTCGCTTCGTCAACGGGACCAAGTTTGCTGACGCGTTTTCGCAACTCCTGCAAATACATTGGCGAATCGCACCGACAGTGACTGTCGGTACCGATTCTGCGCCTCCTAGCCAACCCCAGCTTGCTGCGCGAATTTGCGTCCCACCGAGCCAAATGCTGTGGTCCTTCCGTCGCGTGTAGCTTGGCTGCGGTGAGACAAAGACAAGCTGCGCAGTCGCGATCTGGACATTCGGTGTGAGCTCGTTTTAGGCGTTGGTCTAACGCTTGACGCTGACGGTAGTCCTTGCGACAATCACCGCATGACTGAGTAGTCAAAGTTGGTGAGTTGAAAAGGGTGGGGCTTCGCTCACAACATCAACGCGCCGATTTGTTCGATTAGCAACGCGCGAAGAAACACTCCAACGCGCAGAAATAATGCGATAAAAACCATGTTGGCATATAAATTGAAGGGGGGGGATTCCGTAGTGGATTCGCTCTCTCGTGGCTCAGAGCAGTTGCTCGGTTTGCGCTGAGTGCAGTGATGGCGCTGGTGCTTGGAGGATGTCCGCCCGCGCCTAAGACCCCCGGACGAAATTATCTTCGCACTTGCCAAGCTGGCGACGTGAATTTGCACTTCGAAAAGCCTCGCGTCGCACTAAACCCCATTGGCCAATAGCGCTAAATCGCCCCCACGGCGCAATCACTTGCCGTTAGCCGCCGCTTAGCGCCGCGAGAATTTGCACGCGGTCTGTCGGTCGCAGCGCGCTGTCGAGAGCAAACACCTGTTCATCGTTAACGAAGATGCGCATGTGCGGCCGCACTCTGCGCTGCTCATCGATCATCCGCCATCGGACTCCGGGAAACTGCAAATCCAAATCTTGCAGCAGTTCATCCACCGTGGCACCAGATGCAAACACCTCACTCGAACCGCGCGCATACGAACGCAACGGCGAGGCCAAATACACTGAAATCGTACGGTTGGGCGAGGACGGTTGCATCGGTTTTATCACCCCACGGTGACCGAATAGATGTGCGGAAGATGCCGCGCGATGCACGCAAAGCTCTCTCCCGCGTTTGCGCTTGCCCAGACCTCCCCTGAGGTTGTCCCGAAATAGACTCCCTGCGACATTGCCGCATCGCCGCACATCGCTTGTCGCTTGACCGTCCACCACGCTTGCTCCGCTGGTAGCCCCTTGTCCATCCGTTGCCAGCTCGCACCAGCATCACGGGTGCGATAGACTGCGGGCTTGCCGTCGGGACTCGTCCTCGGCCACACGTCTGTCCCATCCATCGGAAACACATACGCACAATCCGGATCGCGCGGATCCATCACAATCGGAAACCCAATGTCCCCAACGGCTTTTGGCATGGTTTCTCCCACGCGCTTCCACGTCTCACTCTGCGCGCGGTCCATCCGATAGATGCCATAGTGGCTCTGCATCCACAGCCGGTCAGGCGTCGTTGGGTGTTGCATGACACAGTGCGGATCGTGCCCATACTCCGTGAAGCAGCCGTCATTCATGGGTCGCCAATCAGCGCCACCGTCGTCGCTCACAAACACTCCCCCGCCAGACAATCCAAGGATGATTTTTCGTCCATCACGCGGGTCCACCTGGATCGAGTGCATCTTCGCCCCATCGGGCGTTTGATCCTGTGCTCCCCCGGTCCATTCGACGTACTTCGGGTGGTCGTTGAAGCCACTCACTGCGGCCCACGTCAGGCCATCGTCATGGCTCACAAAGAGAGCTTTCGGAGAAGTCCCAGCGTACCAAGTGTGCGACCCAACCGAGGGCGCTGGTGTGAGCCAAAACACGTGATCCACCGTGCGTTTGAGTGCATCACTTTCAGAAAACTTTGGGGGACTCTGCACTTCGCTCCACGATGCACCGTCATCGACAGACCGAAACAGCGCGGGTCCAAGGTGTCCGGCACTTGTCGACATGAGCAGCGTGTGGCTGGGACCGCGCACGACGTGATAGACGATGTGTCCGAGATAGTGGGGACCTGATAGTTTCCAGGTGTTTCGCTCATCTTGGGACGTGAGTTGAAAGGCCCCTTTGCGAGTGCCAATCCACAGTGTGTGTTTCGTGGTCATGGATTTGAGTCTCCGAGTCGCCACACTACAACGACGCGTTCGCACGTCAACGCAGCAGTGCATCTTCAGTTGCGACGATAAAATGACCCAACGATTTCGGCCAGGGAGTAGAAGCCATCCGCCGCGCGACTCACTGAGCAAGCTCAATGGCAAGCCGCGTCGCGTCCGCTTCATTCGCCGCGAGGATCGCTCCCGTCGCGATCGCATCGGTCGCTGGGATTTCAGGCAAACACCAACCCGGATTCGCAGGCATCGGGTCGCGATTCATGCTGCGATTGACGCCCAGCACGACCCACACGCCCGCCACGTACTCTGGTCCTTGAAACGCGTGACCGCCCATGTAGACCGTTTGAAAAGGACTGCCGCATTGCGTTCGCGCGACCGCGAACAGCACGTGATCGCCGCCGGCACCCGAGCACTCTGTGTGCGCCGCTGTGACTCGCGCCACGACAATCGCCTCGCCCTGCCGAACGCGCCCTCGCGGTGTCTGCTGCGAGCCAGAACCGTCAACTACGGTCATCGGGCAACGAGCAACGACGTCGGCTCCCGCGTCTACCGCCGCCACGTCAACTCCAGCGTCTGTCGCGGCGGCCGAAGCGCCGCATTGCGTACACGTCAACAACACACCGATCATCAAGACGTACCAGTGCGGGTCATTTGAGGCTGCGCGAGCCTTTGCGCGATCATCCATAGCGCCAGACAATAACACGTCGAAGCGACGGGCGACCTGGGAGACGCCCGAAATGTTGCTTCAGACGTGCAGAGTCGATAGCTTTTGCGCATGAAGCTTGAACAACAACTTGAGACGCTGGCACCCCTTGGGATCTGCCTCAACGAGGGAGTGAATATCGATGATTTATTATATTCATTTAATGCCTGAAGATATTTTTTATATACATCACGATAATTTATTTTTCCATTTCTGGTCCATTCAATAATATCGTAAGCACCGGAAACAGATTTTTTCGAAATTTTATCTTTGATAAACCCATTCAAATATTGAATATAACCATTGAGACTAGAACTATATCCTTCGTTATAAAATTGAG
>JANNCG010001431.1:0-3381 GCA_031386385.1 Myxococcales bacterium | reverse complement strand
CGCGAGCTGCTCACGGTGCGCGCTGATTACCGGGTGGATAGCGATGAGCCTTTAGCTCTCTCGCAGACATTTTCACCCAGCGAACCGGTGCAGGTGTGGTTGCCCGGGCAGACGCAAACAGTGGTCCCTCAGTGGGTCGATGGTCGGTGGGTGCTCAGCGTTCGACGGACCGAATCAGAGCGTGCGCGACATCGGGTGAGGGTGGTTGCGCGTCAACTTCGCCCGGTATCTCAGGTTAAATTGTTTGCGCTCGGTTGGCCGCAAATCGCCTCGCGAAGCGCCGCCAACGCTCCCACGCGGACCTTGGCCATGGCGCCGCGCGAGTGGCTGCGAAGTGCCACTGCAGGTTGGAGTTGTGTCGACGACGCTGTGAAAGAAGTCGCGTGCGTGAGCATTGATACACGACCGCAACCCATGTTGTTTAATGTCTCGGCGGCTCCGTCTTCGCGGGGAGGTTGGCTGGTTGCGCTGCTCTCCATCGTGCTGGGCGCAAGCGTGTTGCTCATGCACAAAGAGGATCGGACGTATCGGGTTCCGGCGGTTGTGGGCAGCTGGTTGATGACGGCGTTTGTGGCGCTTGTGTTGGTCGGAGCACGCTGGGCTTCGTGGGCGCTGGCCCTTACGCTGAGCTCGCTTCTGTTGAGCGCCGTGTTGATCTATCTGAAAAAATCCTTGCAATCGCTGCTTGTCATGGCAGTGGCGCTGCTGGTGATCCCGCTGCTTGCGGTGCTGGTCGGAGGCGTGACCGTCACGCTTGCGCCGCTGGTGTTGGCGTTGATCCCCGCGTTTTGGCTCGCGCGCGCACAGCCCGTAGTGGTTGTCCCGACCGAAGGCTGAGTGAGTCTCAGGGCCCGCCGCCGTCGCGAGGGCAGGGCTCGTACCGGGCCAGCGCAGAGTCCGTCGTACTGCCTATCACAACGGGAACCAAATCCAGCCGCACGCCGAGGCTGCTCGCGTTGCATGGGACCGCTGGATTGACGCTGAGGTTTTGGAGAATATCAAGCCCGCGTGTGGCTCCAATGAGCAGGTCTCGTCGAGTATCCGCGAGCGAGGGATCATTCGCACAAATGCCCATCCAGTCCATATCAGCGGTCAAATCAACGATCGTGGTCGTGGCTGCCAATTGAAGCGTGCCTCCTTGCTCGGCAACGAGCGGGCCCGCCAGCCTCAAATTTCGCACGCTGAATCGACGTATGGACTGCCGATGCGGAACATAGAAACGAATGGGTCCATCGAACTTCGCGACCATCCACCCACAAGCTGCTCCTGCCGTTGCGCTTCGGTTGAGCCCTACGCCGCCTGGTCCAGTTGAATACGTGCGCTCAATGTCCCAAGTGTCACGCCCATCCCACGTTAACTCCGCACTCCCCATCGGGGGACGGCCTTGAACCAGCGTGACGAGCTCAACCGTGATGGCTGAATCATCCAGTCCACCCCACTCGGTAATCTTCACGCCGAATGTGATTCTAGCTGCAAGAATACTGGAGTTAACGATTGGCTCTCTGAAGTAGTCCGCGATGTAAAGCGCGATACCGAACCCGCTCCCAAAGGCGTTGTCGCGACCGTTGAGACCATCGCCGACGATGTTGGCATTGGCGCAAGAGACCTGAGCTGGCGGCATTGAAGTGTTGGTGCAGGTATTGTCCAAGTCAAATCCGTTGACCTCCCAGTTGCCGAAGCTGCCAGCAGCGAGCCCCATCGATTTCACCGCAAACATGTACGTGCGCCCGTTGCTGGGCGCATCCACGGTGGTTGACGGAATGGCAGGAAAAACCGCGAGCGTACACGCTGCGTCTGGCGGTATCGTGCGCACCAAGCACTCTCCACCGGGCGTCGAGACGTCTGTTTCTTGGACGTCTGTAACTCCTGCAGTCGGCACATCGCGTGCGCTCTGGTATCGCTCAAACTGCTCGCGGCTAAACGCCTGACACCCCGTGATGGCGCACGATAGAGCGATAGCGAGTGTGGACAACGGTCGTTGCACAGGTGCCAATGTATCATTGATCTCGCAGATGGCTGAGATTTCTCTAGAGCGCCTGCTATACGCCGCCGTCTCGACACGGGTCCGCGTTGGTGGCGGGGCTGTCCGCATCGGGATCTAACTGGATGGGCCAAAACTCAACGCGAAACGCGACGCTCATCGCGTTGCACGGGGTGTTGGGGCTCACATTGCCCGAGCCCAAGAGGTCCAGTGCTGTGGGAATTCCCTGGTTAAGTCGGGTCCACACGTCAAGGGGTGTCGAAGGCGGAGGGCACACACCGAAAGTGCGCAGGTCGCTGAAGATGTTGGCTTGCAACCAAACGCCGCTGATATCCATCGTCAGCTTTTCATCTGCACTGAAGCGTCCAACGGCGACAAGGTTGGACAAGCGCACGTTGGCCACGACGTTGTTCGAGTTGATTCGCAGTCCGCCTCCAATGGGATAACCGAAGACAAAGTTTCCGCACGTTGTGTAGCCCTCATTGGTGGTCAACACGGGAGTCATTCTATCGGCCTGGTAAGCGACGCGTCGATCGACTGCCCAACGATCGGTACCATCCCACACAGGCTCGCGAGTGCCGTTAGGCCCCGGCGGTGTTGTGCGATGTCCGTTGATGATGGGCAGCCAGTCGACGTTGATTGAGCTGTCGTTTTCGCCGCCAAAATCCGTGATCCGCAGCGCAAAATTGACCTGTCCATTGATCAGCTCGCGGTTCAGCCGTGCCTCGTCAAACACGCGAGTACCCGTCGGAGTCACCGCGATCGAGCCCGAAAACGAGTTGTCGCGACCGTTCTCACCGTCGCCCACAGCGCCAGCGGCGCTCATGCACGATGCCGGTCCAGCGCCAGCGAGAGTGCAGAGTCCATCACGATCAATGCCAATGGTGCGCCACTCGCCACCGGGTCCAAATCGAATCGAGTGTGCGGCTAAAATTTTTGTGCCCACAGCGCGAATGTTGGGCAATCCTGCGGGGCGATCGGGGCGAACAGAGAGTGTACATCCTGCGCCACCGTCGAGCTCAGTGCTCCCACACATCGAGAGTTGCGCGTCGGGCGGTGCATCCGCAGCGTTGCCATCAATCACCGCGACCACCCGATCTGCGATCGGAGCACCCGCATCTCGAAACCGCGCATAGTCTGCGCGATTGTAAGCTTGGCAGTGGAGTGCCAGCACACTCACGGTCACTGACAACGCCATCCCCCGATTCATGATTTTCACTTTGCCGTCGGCAAGCGACGATGCGCCAAACACGAGGTGCGATTGCCGTCCAATGAGTGACTCATACCCCGCCGTCTAGACACGGGTCCGCGTTGGTTGCAGGAATGTCCGCATCGGGATCCAACTGGATGGGCCAAAACTCAACACGAAACGCGACGCTCATCGCGTTGCACGGGGTGTT
>JANNCG010001409.1:0-3438 GCA_031386385.1 Myxococcales bacterium | reverse complement strand
TCGCCCATGCCGCCGGCGCCAAGTCGGCCCTCGATCACGAATCGATCCACTTTGTCGCCGTCGTGGAGCGAGTGCGCAGAGCCTTCGTCTTCGTTGCCGGACATCTAACGTGAGTTTAAAGCATCCGCTCTGAGCTGCGACAGCTATTTGAGCACCGAAAGCGGTATTCGAATTTTGGACTCACTCACATAAATCCGGGTTTATTGCGCGCGGACTTCTCGTTGGCAGAACCCTCGCCGATTGCGCCGCGAAACTCCTCGAGCAGCAGCCCAAATCGCTGACCTTTGCGCGTCTCGCCGCTGATGATCCCATCCGCAGAGATCTGCACGCGCTGAACGTGCTGGATGCTCCATGCGTTGCTGGTGCGACCAATGTGCAGTGTGAGATCGACGCCTACGGGGACGACGTGATCGTCGCCCTTGACCTCGGTGTCACAAGCGGCTTTGAGAATTTGGAGAGCGAGTTCGCGGGTCATCATGAGGATTAACGTTCTGGCGCAAACCGAGCACTGCGTCAATCGGGCATTTGCTCTTAGACGCTAAGGACAGCGGGGGACCAGCGGCATGGGATTCGGAAAGAATCCCTGGATTTCGGCAGTGATTTGCGCGAGTGTTTGGTCTCGCATGTCCGACATGCCGGGGCGAGCAACGCACGCAAGGCGCTCGGTACCGCAGATGGTCTGGGTCTCGCAGGCGGTCTGCGCAGCGGCGGGGAGAGCGCGCATGAGAGCGGCGCGGCCGTACAGTGGCTTGCCACCCACGAACACCATCTCAATGTCAGCAGCAGGCGCATCAACGAGGGTGCTAAACGGATCGCAGCCCCAATCTGGGACAATCATCACGTCGGCGTAGCGTCCCGCGGAGATCGTCCCGATGTCAGTTGCGCGTCCAAGAACTGTGGCAGCACGCGAGGTAACCATCTCGACCAGCGCCCGATCGCTGAGAAGCCCGGGCCACATTTGGCGAGCCAAATTGCGGGCAAATCGCAGCTCTTGCAGAATGTCTGGGGCTCCAGACGGTGTCCAATCTGGAGCAAGCGCGACTGGGACACCGTTGGCAAGTGCGCTTCGAATATCCGTTGTCGCGCCGTACAGGGCGATGTTCGATCGTGGTGACCAAACCAAGCGTGCTCTCGCCGCGCCAACTTGCATATGGTGCGCATCCATCAGCGCGGTGCCGTGAACGAGGACCGTCGCTTGCGTGAGGAGATTCTTATTTGTCAGGTCCGTGAACTCCGCACGCGATGCGTCGTTAATGCCCTCGGCGAGGTGAATGATGTACGTGGTGAGCCGACCGTTGTCCATGTTGGCCCGAAGCGTCGCGGCAGCCATCGCGTCGATGGTACCGATGCCCAAAATGTTGGTCTGGTGAAAATCGGCACCACCAAAATCAGCGCCAAATTCTGGGCTGCGCGCGAGAGTGTTGCGAAGACAAATGCGATTGGGTGCACCCTGTAGCGAGGTCGTCCCAGCGAAGATCGCGCGAGCCTCGCCGTACTTCGCCATTGCACACTCGTGCATGCCTACGTTGACGCGATAGGGCGTGATAAACGTGTCGTACGCAGCTGCGCGTGCCCACTGATACCGATCATCATATCGCCGCGGCGGAACCCATTCGGGCATCCAGTTGTAGCCCACGTGGTTGTGAGCATCGATCAGACCGGGATAGATCACACCTCCGGTTGTGTAGACCGTAGCGCCCATAGCGTCGGGTCGGGCGGAGCATGTTCCCATCGCGCCTACGCAGACAAATCGGTCTGCGACGATCAAGACTTCACCGTTTGCAAACACCTCAGTGGGGGTGGCGATTCGGCCTCGCAGGAGGTATCGATCTGCAGCCCCAGCGGTAATCTGCGGAGAAGCGCTTCGGCAGCCACACATCACGCGTCGCTCGGGCATCAACGTCGGACTGATGGGTTGCATCGGGGGCGCAGCAACTGCCGGACAGGATCCATCCACCATGAATGGAACGTCAATTGGCGTGGGATTTGGCTGATCAATCGTGATGGCATCTGGCGACGGCGGGTTGGGCACATCGACCGCGACGTTATCCATCGGCGGGGCATACGTGTCCACCGGCGGACCTCCCATATCCGTGCCCACCACATCGACGACCGTTGTGTCATCAACAACTCCGGTATCCGGGCGCACCAACGGGTCGACGCACGCGGACAGCGAGGTGAGGGCGAAACAACAATGAAGAACAAAGTTTGGCTTGAGCATTGAAGACCGCAAAGATAGCACGTAGATTTTGCTTACCGCGATGCAACCTGACCTGTCACTCGTCGAATCCGTCGCGACAAACGTCGGCCGACTTGCCCTCCTGACGCCTACACTCGCGCCGGCTACGGACACCAACACGTACTTCATCACCCACGAAAAAGACGTGCTGTTGGTAGAACCCGCGACGCCGTTTGCAGAAGAGCGAAGCAAACTCGAATCGGCTATTTTGTCACTAAATTTGCAGGGAAAACGCCTCATCGGAGCTGTCTTAACCCATCACCACGGCGACCACATCGGAGCGGCGAGTTGGCTCACACAGACCTTTGGAGTTCCCATTTGGGCTCACCCGATCACGGCAGAGCGGCTCCGCGGCCGGGTCGAGATCGACAGGGTCCTCACCGAGGGCGAGTCCTTGCTCGACGGAACGGTCGAGTTGCTGCACACGCCGGGGCATGCACCGGGGCATCTTTGTCTTCGATCGCCAACGCACGGCTGGATGATCGTCGGCGACATGGTGGCGAGCGTTGGGACGATCGTTATCGACCCCGACGACCAGGGAGATATGCGCGTGTACCTCGAACAGCTCCATCGCATCGCTGCTCTGGACCCCACGGTCCTTTTGCCGGCGCACGGCGCGCCGGTCTTGCAGCCACAAGAGCTGCTAGCATTTTATCAAGCGCATCGACTTAAGCGTGAAGCGCGTGTGTACGACGCCCTTGTGAGCGGCGGGATGTGCACTCTCGACGAGGTGGTCCGTTTGGCTTACGCAGACACCCCGAAAGAACTCTGGCCCATCGCCGCCAAGAGCGCGCTCGCCCATCTGAACAAGCTCTGCTACGACGGTCGTGTGCGATGGTTCGGTGACATTTGGACTGATAACTGGAAGGCTGTTGCAACTTAACCGCGAATTAGCGCTCGCGAAAAAAGGCTCTAAGCGAACGCCATCACGCCCAGGTCCGACGGCACAATGAGTGTGGGTTCGGTGAGCTCTTGCACTTCGCGTGCGGAGATCCCCGGTGCGACCTCGCGCAAGATTAAGCCAGCCGGGGTGATGTCGATCACGGCCATGTCTGTGATGATCTTATGCACCACAGCGCGACCGGTGAGTGGGAGGGAGCACTCTCGTACGATCTTGGGTGTACCGTCTTTTGCCGCGTGCTCCATCATGACGATGACGCGACGTGCGCCGTGAACTAAGTCCATCGCGCCGCCCATCC
>JANNCG010001383.1:0-4292 GCA_031386385.1 Myxococcales bacterium | reverse complement strand
GCACTTTGGGTCCGCGCCGAAGCAACGCGCGAGGCAGCGACAATGGGCGCAACGTCGCGTCTGTGCCAGAAATCGCGATGAAGACACCATCGGGTGGCTGTGGATACACCGCCCGTAGTGACTGCAACACGGTCCCGATCGCGTCGGTGCCGGGGTCATGAGGGATGCGATAGATCGCCTCGACGATGAGCTTTCGATACTGTGCGCGAAGCTGCACAACTCTCAGCTGTCCTTCGGTAATTTCAATGCCTAGATAGAGCGACATGGTGTTTGGTTCTTTCAGTCCTCATGCCAATAGATAATGGTTCCGCCGCGCTCATCGATGGGCTGGACGGATCCGGCTGGACCGACAGCGGCGACCGGTGCGCCGTTGCGGCTCGGGGGTGGTGGCGGGGGCGGTGCAATGTCACTGCCTCCCGTTGTCACCCGCAAAAATGCACTGTCAATCGTCGGCTGGGGCCGCATGTCAATCACCGCGTGGATGCGCGTGTAGGCCAAGCCCACCCGCGACGCGGCCACCACACTAAACACCCGCGACTCGACCGAGATCGAGTTCTCAAGGGCCCCGGGGTCACGGATCTCAACGGGCTGCTCGCCAGCGAAGGTTTTAAACAACTGGCCCAACATTCCCTGCCCACGAATGGTCGCTAAAAACATCTGCGTTGAGCCAAAAATAGGCAAGCCCATCGAGACGGTAAACCCTTGGACCATCCCGAGTCCGGTCACAAATTTTTGCGCGGCTGAGGGGTTGGTGCAAAACGCATTGGTGGGTCCAAAAGCACACAAAACTGCGAGAAGGGTCTGCGCATTCGCGGTGTTGACGTTGACCTTTCCGCTGCCCCAGACCGTGAGCGTGCGGCGTCGAGGGTTCACTGGATCGGGGTCGCCGATTCGCTGCCAAAGGTCATCGTCACCAAGCCCGCGCACCATCCGCAGCTCATTGAGCGAGTCAAACGGCGCGTTGCGTCTTGGATAGGAGGGTCGCAGTGAGTTATAAAAATTGTCTTCAGGAGCGCCCGCGCCAGGACCATTCACGTTGTTAGAGAGCAGCTGCCCGATGTCAAACAACGTCGCGTCTTGGTCGGTGTAGTCGACAATTTCGCGTAGAAGAGTCGCTCGATCCGTAAATTGCCCATCCGAATCGCGCTGCGTAAAAAACGGTTCAAGCACGGGGTTGGCCGTCAGCCCAACCAAACGAGCGGCCTCGCGACGCGCGACCTCGGCGCCACGGTTTGAGCCGTTCACGTTGATCTTCGCGTCCTCATCCACAATCACAATGGGCAGGGCTCCGCGAAGGCCACCGATGTTTTTGGCTCGATCGCCGTTGACACCAAAGGTCTCAGAAAGCGCACGCGCACCGTCACCCGCGCGAAACGCTTCAAACAAGAGGTCTCCCTGCTCCCACACCGGAATCTGTCCCGGAGGCCCACCAAACAACGCCATCATGGGGCCCATTGTCACAGTGATCGCACGGCGAATAGTGGGCTCTGCGTGCAGCAACAGTCGCGCGAGGTTAACGCCGCTTTTGGCCTCGTAGTGCGAGATGATCTGATCGCGTGACACCGCGGAGGCCGCGTAGGCTACCTCCACCTCTTCGCGGGTCTGCTCGGCCATCACAAACAACAGCGCGATGGAAGTTAAGACAAGCAACAACGCCACGCCGCGCTCACTGCGCTTTCGCAGCCTTCGCTTTCGGGTTCGCTCTTCGCGTGCAGTGGGCTCGGTGCTCATGAACATGACCGTTAGCGCCAGTCCAAGCTAAGACCAAAGCGCAGCATCGCTTGGATCATGATGGGAGTCTCAGTGGTGTACCGTCGGGTGCCGTTGCCCTCATCGCGGACGGTGAGTACGGCCCGCACGCGCTGCGGAAGTCTTGCGGGTTGGCCGGTGCCGCTCATGGTGTTCCATGACTCGACCCACTGTGAGGTGATCTCGTCGTAAAATTTTAGGTCAAACCCGGTGACGTCCTGCACGAGCACATCGAGATTGCCGCCGCGCAGTGGGTCTGCGTCAATGCGTGTGGTCTCGCGGCGCATCAAATCGTAGGTCATTCGCTCGGCATTTCGGCGCTCAACAACACGATACCCCACCTCGCACGCGTCGCCTTCATGCGCGCCACGGCGCAGTCTTCGATGCGTGAAAGTGGTGAGCTCAAGTGAGTCTCCGTTGCCGCCCTCACGCGCTACAAACGCTGTCAGCACAACGTTTTGTGCCTGCGCTTGCGCGGTGTTCACGTGGGCCGAGAGAAAAGCTCCACGCACGTCGCGAGACAGCTTCATCAGTGCGGTGCGGGCTTGGTGATCGCGCTCCATCCGCGCCGAGAGTCGATCTCGCATCCGGCCCGTTTGTGTGAAGGCTGTGAGCAACATCATGCCCATCATGGCGAAGACTCCCGTGGCGACCATGACTTCAAGGAGGGTCATTCCGCGAGAGAATTTGCGGGATCTTCGTGTCCGAACGGTGGATCGAGTAAAGCTCATCGTGTGCCCGTCCCCACGCCCGAGCTGCCGCTTGCGCCAAAGCTACTGGCGCCACCGCCGAGCAGTCCACCGAGGGCGCCGAGACCACCGGCCCCGCCGGCTCCACCGAGCGCGCCTCCTGCAAGACCGTTGGCTGCCGGAAGCGTGTCGCCTGATTGCAGCGTTTGCCCAGGGTTGGTCACATACTGCACGATGTTAATTGAGTTCTCGCGGGAGCCTTCGTTCCAAATAACGCGCACGGTGACCTTGCGAATCGCGCCTTCGAGCACGGGCTTCAGCGTGGGATAAATACTCGACAACAGCTGCCCTTGAATTCCTGCGATGTTGGGAGCCCCACCAGCGCCACCCGACATCGCGCCTTGACCGGGAGCCGCGCCGCCAGGAGCACCAAGCCCCCCAAGCGCGCCCGCGAGTCCCGCCAGAGGGTTGGCCGCAGCGCCACCAGGACCGCCACCGGGAGGGCCACCAAAAGACGACCCCGCCATCGCCGCAGCAGCGGTCGAGAGCATGTCATTGCCAGCCGAACGACTCACATCGGGCGGATCTGGCAGCTCGATTTTCTCGATTTTTGCCTCGCAAGTGAACGGTGCCTCACAACATCGCTCGGATCCCGTGGCAGGCGGATCGTCAAGGGTCTCGTCGATCTGCGGAAGCTGGTTTTTACGAATGTATGCTTCAACGCCCGTCATGCGGCACTGACCGAGGAGGGCGGCTTGTGTGATCATTCGTGAGTGGGCCACTCTGCGTGCGGCGATCACGTTGCTGCCGAACACGGTCGACAAGCCCATCGCCAAAATCGCGACCGAGATCATCACCTCAAGCAGCGTGAAGCCAAACACCGTGACACCAAGCGCTTCACGACGTCGTCGCTTTTTTGCAGCAGCGCTGATTCGGTCTACGGACTTGTCGTCGGACTGTTTGCTCATGGTTGCGCCTCCCGGAGGGTGCGCTCGCGCGTGTCGCGTTCGACGTCTTCGCGCTCTTCTTGCGGAGGCGGCTCAACGGCTCGGTCGATCACCTCTGCGCGGCCCGTCATGGGCTCAAGCAAAATAGAAAACGTATCTCCCTTGGAGTTTCGCAGGTGAATCACCGCGCGCTCAGTCTGACCACCGGAGAAAAAATACACATGTCCCATGCCCTCTTCGCGCGGCTCTTCATCGTGCTGAGAGTACAGACGCACAAGCGAGACTCCCTCGTCCATGATCCGCGGACGAAAGCGCGCACCAGACACTGCGGTGAACTCGGCCCTCGGCGCGCGGGGTCGCAAATTCACGATCGCGTCGCCCTGGGCCACCGCGGCCGCTTCAATATCCGCCGCTCCTCCAGCCCGCATGGGATCGTGGGGATCGAGCTGCATCGCGTCGTCGCTCTCTTCGATGGTCACCCGGTTGCCACCGAGCGAAAACGACACGCGCGTGGTCTTGCCAGAGGTGAGCGCGTGCACATACGCAAATCGAAGCGTGCTCGCCAAGCGCACAGAGCTTGAGCGCAACCGTGCGCGGGGGAGGGTGTTGGACCCCATCAAAAAGCTGCCCGTGAGCATCCCCATAATTGCGATCACGATCATGATCTCAATCAGCGTAAAGCCCGCACGCCATCGCGAATCACTGCTTTTTGAGCGGGGATTGCGTGTGTTGAGGCGTTGCGTTGGGGAGTTGTCGGGCACTAAAATTCGCTCGAGTGAGAGAGTTAGCCGCCTGCAGTCGGGGTCGCAGCGGTGGTGATGTCGTCGCCGTCGCCAATTGTGCCGTTCTGGCCACCAGAGATCACTTCGAGATCTTCGCCGGTGCACTGAATTTGAAAGGGCTTGCC
>JANNCG010001349.1:0-5008 GCA_031386385.1 Myxococcales bacterium | reverse complement strand
GACACCCGCGAGCGCAACGGCTCCAGCGGTCATGACGTTTTTAACCGATGAGCCACACGACATTGAGCTCTTTGAGCTCTCGCCCAATCGACGAACCGCCGCAGTGATGTTCAACATCGATGGGCGCTCTGAGCTTCGGCTGTACGATGTGGGGTCGCTCCCGCGCATCCGTGAGCTGCCTCGGCCGCGCATTGAGGCCGGATGGATGTCGAGCCTGACCTTTGGCGACGACAACCGAACTGTGGCATTTTCGCTCTCACGCGGGAGTCTTCCTGACGAGGTATATCGACTCGATAGTCGTGATAATTCACTGCTAAAAGTCACGAGTTCTGATCACGCTGGTGTGGACACTTCGCGGTTGGTGGACGCCACGATTGATCGGGTGCGGAGCTTTGATCAGACGGAGGTTCCGGTGTTGGTGTACCGGCCCAGAGGGCTACCGGCACAGACCCGCGCGCCTGTGGTGGTGATGGTACATGGCGGGCCTGAAGGGCAGTCGGCCATGTGGTACAGCCCTGTTGTGCAGTTTCTTGTCGGCCACGGGTACATCGTGGTCGAGCCCAATGTTCGTGGTTCGACCGGCTTCGGAAAGCGGTACTCCCACATGGACGACGTCGCGCATCGTGAAGAGAGTGTGCGCGATCTGGCAGAGGTCAACCGATGGCTGCGGACGCAATCCGACGTGGATCCCGATCGTATCGCGGTGATGGGTGGATCGTATGGGGGCTATATGACCCTCGCGGCCATCACGCTTTACCCCGAGCTCTGGGTGGCTGCCTGCGACATCGTTGGGATCGCGAATTTTCGCACTTTTCTCGAGCGCACCGCACCGTACCGACGCGCACTTCGTGAGGCAGAATACGGCTCGCTCGCAAACGACTCCGCGCTGTTAGATCAGATCTCGCCCATCCATCGAGTCGATCGCATTGTGGCGCCGTTGATGGTAATCCATGGGGCGAATGATCCGAGGGTTCCGATTCACGAGGCAGAGCAGATCGTGAGCGCGCTGCGTTCTCGTGGGCGCACCGTTGAGTATGTGCGGTTTGAAAACGAGGGTCATGGAGTCGCCCGCCGAGAGAATCGAATCGTTGCGTATGGGCAGCTCGTGCGGTTTTTTGACCGCATCATGTTGGGTCAATAACGCGGACCACGGGGCGTGGCCGAGGGACGAACAGCAAACACGCTACGCGGTCTTAGCGGCCAGCGTCGCGACGAAAGAACACCGGAGAGAGCGCTCCCACGCCGCCTGTGCTCGCAGGCGCAACCCCTGCGTCTGCTCGTGCTGGGGTCGTAATCCCGGTCGCGTTGCTGCTTGCGGTCCCAATTTGCACGGCCAAACTCGCGTCTGAGCGTCCAAACGGAGCGCCCGCATCGGGATCGATCAGCGCCACAGGGTTGCGACGGTTGTACAAATCAATCGCTTGGTCCGTGAGGTTCAAGTGCGATGGAATGTAGTGCACCATTTGCGCGTCAACGATCAGCTGAATGCTCTGTGACTGCGCAAGCTCGCGCATGACCGGTTGCATCTTGGTCAAGATCGCGTTGGTGGCGTTGCCTTCAGCTTCTTGAAGCTCGCGTGTGTAGCGCTCGCTGAGATTTTGCAGCTGTTGGACCTCGGTGACGTATGTCTGGTAGATCTTCTGCAGCGTTGCTGGAGGGGTGCGACCGGGGTTTTCAAGCCGGCGCTTCATCCCCTCGACTTTGCTCACCCTCGGCGCGATCTCGACTTGTCGTCGATCCACCTGAACTTTGAGCCCCGTTAACGCATTGCGTCCTTCGTTGGTCTCGGCGGCGGCGCGGCGAAGATCGACCACGGCGAAGGTTCGCGCTTGGGCATAAATCTTGGGTGCTGCGATGGCGATGCAGAGTGCGATGGCGCCATGGGCCCCTAGGCGAAGGCGGCGGCTGAGTCGATCGGTCGGTTTTGTCATCGGACGGGTGAGCGTTGCTACGCTATTCGAGGGCGTCGATCAAGCGTGACGGGGGTAGGCTTAAAATGTTCCTATCCGTGCAACTCCCCAGATCGTTGGAACATTCCCTCCATGATCTCAGGACTTTGGACCTCTAAACCTACTTTATCCGTTGAAAAGGTGAATCGAGTGACTGGGCGAACAGCTGTAGTGATTACCGGTGCAAATGGCGAAATCGGCCACGCGTTGATTGAGCGTCTGTCCGACGCAGGACAACACGCGGTGATCGCGGTCGATCTGCGAGCACCCGACGAGCACATTGCCAAAAGGTGCGCGGCCACCATCATTGGCGATGTGACAGATCCCGGGACTTTTGCAAGGATTTCGACGACTGACTGGCAGGTACAGTCGGTGTATCACCTCGCGGCGTTGCTCTCGACCGCGAGCGAGAAAAATCCCGATCGGGCACAGAGCGTGAACGTGGATGGGACCCTTCGGGCGCTGGGGTTTGCCATGTCCGCTTCTCAGTCGATCGGCAAGCGGGTGAACTTCTTGTTTCCCAGCTCGATCGCCGTCTACGGGATGCGCTCGCTGGCGACCAAAACCGCCGCTGGAACGGTCAACGAGAGCCAAAACACCTCGCCGTCGACCATGTATGGGGTGAACAAGCTCTACTGTGAGCAGCTGGGGCGCTACTTTCAGCACCACTACCGGCAGCTTAATACCGAACCAAATCCACCAGGCATCGATTTTCGATCGATTCGGTTTCCCGGCATTATCTCTGCTTTTACGGTCCCATCGGGAGGCACCAGCGATTATTTACCAGAGTTTTTGCACCACGCAGCCCAAGGCAAAGCGTATCAGTGCTTTGTGCGCGGGGACTCACGGATCCCGTTTATGGCCATGCCTGACGCGATTGACGCGCTGCTAAACCTTGCAGAAGCGCCGGCAGAAAATCTCAGCACCCATGTGTATAATGTTCGCGCGTTTAATCCCACGCCCGATGAGTTTGCTCCCATGGTCCTTAGGCACTTCTCAAAGGCCGCGCTGAGTTTTGAGATCAACGCAAAAAGGCAGGCAATTATCGACTCGTGGCCAAGCGATATTGACGACTCGCTCGCGAGAAGCGACTGGGGATTCTCGCCCAAATATACGCTCGAGCGTATGGTCGATGAGTACCTGGTTCCAAACGTGCGCAAACGCTACGGCGCTTAACAGCCCCCAGCGACCGGTGGGATGAGCGCAATCTCACTGCCCGGTTCAACCATAAAATCTTCGCGGGCATACTCGCCGTCAATCGCGATACGCAGCGCCTTGGACCAAGGTTTTAGCGCAGGAAACTCAGCCAACACCAGCTCTCGCACCGACGCAACACTCGTGGGTTCGCTCAACATAAGCGTCCACTGATCGACCTTGGTCACGTCCCTCGCTGCTGCAAAAAAAAGGACCATACTCATCCGCTGTTGCATGGGTTATAACCTATATATCTCTCATCCGCAGTACCTCGACGAGCGTCCCCGCTTCAAACTGCTCTTGGTTCGACGGCATCAACGCCAGCGCGTTTGCGCGCGCCAGTGAGACCACTGAGCCAGAGGCCTGACCACGCAGGATCTCGACCGTCGCCGCGCCCGTTGACTCGTGCAAATATGCCCTGCAAAACTCCAGTCTTCCTGTGCCATGCGAGAAGGACTTTGTCAGGCCTGCCAGCACTCTTGGCGCGACCGGCTGCGGATCACCTTGCATGGCGCGAAGCAGCGGTGCGCCAAAGAGCATGAAGGTCAACAGCGCGCTCGCGGGGTTTCCGGGCAACCCGATCCATCGGTGCTGCCCCTGGTGTCCCAGCGCGACGGGCTTGCCGGGCTTGATCGCAACGCGCCAAAAATCCATCGTGACGCCAGCTTTCTCAAGCGCTGGTCGCACAAGATCGTGATCCCCCACGCTCACGCCTCCGATGGTTAACACCAGGTCGCTCTCTGCCATCGCTCGCGCCAATGCCTGTTCAATTTGAGCTTGGTCGTCGCGCACAAATGGATGAATGCGCACCAACGCACCACACTGTGCGGCGAGCGCGGCGAGCGCCGGCGAGATACACTCAATCACTGAGCCTGGCCGGGCTGGATCTTCTGGCTCTCGCAGCTCATCGCCAGTGGACAAAATGGTCACGATCGGTCGACGAGTGACCGCCACTCGGACGCGTCCAATCGCGCTCAGCAGAGCCAAATGCTCCGGTCGGACACGCGTCTTTTCTGCGAGGGCCACGGCACCCTTGGCGAGATCTTCGCCCAGCAATCGCAGGTTTTGACCGACGCGAACAGGCTTTGAAAATACAGCAAATGGCTCGTCTCCGTGCCCTTCGAGCGCGACGTTTTCTTGCATCTCCACGCTGTCGGCTCCTGGCGGGATCGGCGCGCCGGTAAAAATCCTCGCGCAACACCCGCGTTCAATCGCAAGGGTGCTGTTGGCTCCGGCTTGGATGTGCTGAGTGATCTTGAGCGCACGCGGCTCTGCTTGAAGATCGTCAGCACCAAGCGCATATCCGTCCATCGCGCTGTAGGTGAATTCTGGCAAATTAACTGGCGAAATGATGGTTTCAGCCAACACTCGGTCCACCGCTTGGTGCAAAAAAATCCGCTCAGTGCTCAGCATCGGAGCCATCGCGAGGACCTGTGCTTGGGCTTGCTCAAACGAGATCATGTGGCTTGATTGGGTCCCTTCAAGAGCTTCACGGCGTGTCCTAAAATGGGCGCCAGGACTGAGTCCACGGCGAGCTTGATTGCGTTGGGTGCGCCCGGCAGGGCGACGATCAGCACCTGATGACGAGTGCCTGCGACGGCACGCGAGAGCACCGAGCGGGCGCCCACTTGCTCCCACGATAGCCTGCGAAATGCCTCGCCAAACCCATCAAGTCGCTTGTGTAGTAGTCGTTCAACAACCTCTGCGGTGACGTCTCTCGAAGCGATCCCAGTGCCGCCGGTGAGCACGACCACGTCCACGTCGGGCTCAAGGCAAGCCGCAGTCACGACGGCCTCAATCGAGGCCTCATCGTCTGTGACTCGCTCGTGTCTCAAGATACGGGCTTTGGCGGCGATCAATCGCTC
>JANNCG010001329.1:0-6374 GCA_031386385.1 Myxococcales bacterium | reverse complement strand
GCCCTGCGGTGCCCAACGGATCAGCGAGCTGCGTCGCGAGCGCTTGTGGACTTGCAAGCTGCAACGCCGGCTTTGGCAACTGCGATATGAACGCCGCCAACGGCTGTGAGGTCAACCTCACCAACACGCTCACCCACTGCGGCGCCTGCGGAAATGTCTGCAATTTTGCCAACGGAATCGGCTCGTGCGCAGCCAGCACATGCAATCTCGCTGCGTGCAATCCGAACTTTGCCAACTGCGATGCAAATGGTGCCAACGGTTGTGAGGTGAACAGCGCCACCGATGTGAACAACTGCGGTGCGTGCGGGACGCGCTGTGCTGTGGGACAAATGTGCAACGCTGGGCTGTGTGTCGGTGGATCACCAAGCGAGTACTCCCCAGTTGGACCGCAGAACAACGTCCCCGTGGCAACCGTCACCAACGGCGGCTGGACCGAGTGCTATCGCGATTTGATGAACAACGCTGCGACACCCGTGGCGACGATTCAAACGCGGTGCAACCTGAGTGAAGTCATGGTCTCTTGTCGTGCGACGGGCAGCGCGACGCTGCAGCTTCTTGCTCAAGCTCCGCGAACGGACGTGTTCTTCAACACTGGCGATATGAACAACGTCTTGCACGCCGGCAACGGATCGAACTGGTATTTCTCTGCCAATTATTCGATGGGCTTTGTCGGTCCGATGGACACCGTGTCACGCAGCTCGTGTGACACGCTCAACGGCAACGCGGCGCAACGTTTGTGTTTTCACACGAACGCCAACAACATCAACGGTGGCTATCGTTGTGGTGCAGACGTGGGACTGAACGGGAGCGTGGCGTTTGAGCGCGTGTACTACCATCGCAACCTGTATCGTCCCTCGGGACCGCAGAACAACGTTCCGGTAGCGACCGTCACATCGGGTGGCTGGACCGAGTGCTATCGTGACACCTACGGCAACGCGCTGACACCCACGCTTGCGAGCATTCAAGCGCAGTGCAACGGCGCAAACATCATGCTGGCGTGCCGACCAACGGGCAGCGCAACCCTGCAGCTGCTCGCGCAAGCTCCGCGTACGGATGTCTTCTTCGACGTGGGCAACGGAGGAGGATCCTTTCACAACGGAAACGGAACAGACTGGTACTACTCAACCGGCGCGTCCCTTGGATTCACCATTCAGGGCACTGGCGTGATGCGCGGGACTTGCGACACCAGCAATGCAAACCCAAACCAACGACTCTGCTGGCACACCAGTGGCAGCAATATTAACCCCGGCTGGCGTTGCGGCGCAAACACTGGCCTCAACGCCGACAACACGTTTGAGCGCATCATTTACCACACCGCAGCGTACCGCCCCGTAGGACCCCAGCGCAATGTGCCCGTCGCGACGGTGACCACCGGTGGTTGGACTGAGTGCTTCCGTGAGACCTACGGGACGAACAACACACCCCTCGCAACGCTGCAAGCCAACTGCAACCGAACGAATATCATGGTGGCTTGTCGCGCGACGGGCAACGCCACGCTGCAGCTGCTCGCACAGGCGCCTCGTGTGGACGTGTTCTTCAACACCGGTGACATGAACAACATCGTTAGGCTGTCTAACGGAACCAACTGGTACTACTCCAACGCGTGGTCGATGGGGTTTGTCGCAGCAGGCGATGCACCCGTCCGCAACTCTTGCGATACGGGAGTCACAAACCCCGACACACGTCTGTGCCACCACACAGGCGCCAACAACTTCAACACCGGCTACCGCTGCGGGTCAAACATCTCGTTTGATGGCACCTATGAGCGTGTCTTTTATCACGCCAACTAAGTGATCTTCAGAACCAAGTCATCGAACCCATGAAACAAACTAAAATGAAGCGTTCATTTCGCACTCAAATCGCGATCGCGGCCATCACTGCCGCCCTCGGCGCAAGCGCAAGCTCTTTGGCGCACGCGCAGCTCACTGGCGCGCAGCGTGTATCGTTTAGGCTTGAGGGTGGTGTCGGCACCATGCTCAGCGAATTTCAGACCAACCGCGACCCACAGCGCAACCTCGGTGTTGTCTATGGATACGGTCTGGGCTTTGGAGGCTCCGCGCGGCTTGGCTTCTCGTTGATTGAGATTCTGGCGATCCAAGGATCATTTGGAACTTATATGTTTCCGCAGGACGGAGGGACCTTTGGATCCTCCATGTCCGTCACCGGAGGGCTGCGTTTAGAGCCCTCGTTTGGGCACTTTATTCGTCCCTGGGTCGATGGCAACGTGGGCGCAAGCTTCACCGGCCCGCTGCTTAGGCTGACGTACGACTTCGGCCTCGGCGTTGAGTTTTTGTTCGCAAACGAGATGGTCGGGATTGGCCCAATGGGCCGATTTTTGGTCGTCAATCAACCCGATACCGCCGCTGATGGCACCGCCGAGCGCTGGCCCGACGATGCCCTGTTCTGGAACGCAGGTCTCTCCGTCACCCTCCGAGCCCCCCGCACTGCGGCGCCCGTCGCGATCGTCGATCAGGACCAAGACGGAATCACCGACGCGGACGATTTGTGTCCCACCGAGCCCCTCGGAGCGCATCCCGATCCAGCGCGCAACGGATGTCCCCTTCACGATGGCGACAACGATGGAGTGGCCGACGGTGACGATGTGTGTCCCACCGAACCTGCCGGTGCAACACCCGATCCAGCGCGTCGTGGGTGCCCCATTTTAGACACCGACCATGACGGCGTCGCTGACCCCGTGGACCAGTGTCCAACAGTCGCTTGTGGGCCCAGTCCCGACGCCGCTCGCCCGGGTTGTGCCGACGGTGACGACGACAGTGACTCGATCCGCAATGGGTTGGATCAGTGTCGCGCGCAGCATCAAGGTGCGCACCCCGACCCGGCTCGCGAGGGGTGCCCTGCGCCCGATCGCGACAACGATCAGATCGCGGACCCGGTGGATCACTGCCCCGACCAACCCGGAGCGCCGCACCCAGATCCCAACCGCAACGGGTGCCCAGGGCTGGTGCGCATTGAGCGTGGGCAGCTTCGGATTGTCACTCCGGTGTTCTTTGCAACGCGGCGTGACGCGATTTTGCCGCGATCATTTGCGGTGCTTCAAGCCGTGGCAGACGCGCTCGCAATGGCGACGGACATCAATCGTGTCTCTATCGAAGGTCACACAGACGACGTCGGAAACGATGCCGCCAACATGACGCTCTCTGAGCGCCGCGCCAGCAGCGTGATGACCTGGTTGACCGCTCACGGGATCGCCGCTAGCCGTCTCGAGGCCCACGGATTTGGCGAGACTCGCCCGCTGAGTCCTGGTCGATCGAGTGCGATTCGCGCGGGCAATCGTCGCGTGGAGTTTCAGATTCGCACGGTTAACGGCCAGCCGTTCAACGCCACACCCTAGCCCCCATCGCGTTCTCGCGGAGTCTCAAATAACACCAAAACCTTGAGGCTCTCTTGCCTCGGTGCTCGGTGCGTCGGGTCGGAGCGGCTTTACATCCCATCCACTGGGCTCTAGGATGTTGGGGCATGGTTGCGAGAGAGACAGCCCAACTCAAGGGCTCAGCTTTTATAGGATATCTAGCGGGGATTCGTTCGCGAGGGCTCTTTGATGCCGTTCGCAAGTTGGTGCCCGAAGAGACCGGGCTCTTGATGGACTCACCCCCCTTGGCGATCTCGTGGGTTGCGACGCGGCACTATCGCGACGTGCTCGATGCGGTCGAGCAGCTTCGTGGGCTTGATGAAGTGCGAGCGCTTGGCGCAGAGTCGCTCAAAAACGGGGTCTTCTCGCTGTTCAAGCCGCTGATCTCTGGATTTCTTCGAACCGTAGGCACAAGCCCTCACACAGTCTTCGCAAAGATACCAAGCGTGTTGGGCTCATTTGTTCGAGGTTATGATTTGAGCTATCGAGAGCTCGGGCCCACGAGCGGTGAGATAACGATTCTCGCCTACAATGTCGTGGACTCGCGAGCGGCGCTGAGCGGCGGCTGGGAGAACGCGTTCGCCATCGTGTTAGAGCTCGTCGGCGTCAAAGCGGGGCAGGTTCGCTTGCAGCAGGTAGAGCAACGAGGCAATGACTCATTCTCGCGGTTTCAGGCGAAGTGGGCTGCACGTTGAGTGTCGATCGAACCAAGGGTTGCGGACAGGTCAAGCGCTGACCGACTCTGAGAGGGGGAGTTTACATGCTTCACGATGGGTCCTAGTGTTTGACTCGATGGCGATCGCAGAAAAAGCCCAGCTTAAGGGCTCGATGGTTACCGTGATTCTCGCTGGAAATCGTGCGCGCGGGCTGATTGATACGGTTCAAAAGATGGTTCCGGAAGAGACCGCGCAGTTGATGGACTCACCACCGTTGGCCATTTCGTGGTTTGAGACGCGACACTCACGCGAAATCCTTGATGCGGTCGAGACCCTTCGCGGACTCGACGATGTGCGCGCGCTCGGCGCGGAGGCGTTGAACAACGGAATTTTTCAGTTATTCAAGCCGCTGCTCGCTGGCTTTGTTCGCACAGTGGGAGCAAACCCACCTGCGCTCTACGCGAAGATGCCGTCGGTCTGGAGCCCCATTGTTCGTGGGTATGAGATGAGCTACCGCGAGATTACCCCCACGTTGGGCGAGATCACCCTGCACAGCCACAACATCGCCGACTCGCGCGCGGGCCTAACGGGCGGATGGGAGAATGCCTTTCTGATGATCCTCGATCTCGCGAAGAGCCGCGATCGACAGGTGCGACTGCAGCACTTTGAGCGCCGTGGCGAGGACACCGTGTCCCGCTTTCAGGCGAAGTGGACTGCGGGCTGAGGGGCGAGATTCACGCGCCGAGAGCAGCGAATCTGCTAACGTAGTGACAGTGATCCAAGTTCACACTTACGTCGTACAGTCCGCCGCTGAGCACAAAAGCAAACAGGGATATGTCTTCGCGCTCGGCGACATCATCATGATTTGCGGTAAAAACCCAACGCCACCGAGCGAAGTTCGGCTTCGCCACGGGGACTCCACCATTGGGCCGGTTGGCACCGTCGTTCAGGACTCAAGCTTTAAGCTCAACTGGTCAGCGCGCATCCTGCCGGGATCAGCGATGACCGGGCATCGAGCGCGCGAGTGGGTGATCGAGGTTCGCTATCCCGAGTCGAGCTATCGGGACGCGTACGCCACAGACGTTGATGACGATGTCGCTCGACGGGTGCCCCCGATGGCACCGTGGAGCAGCCTCGGTTCGCTGTGCTTGAGCCCCGCGAGGGGCCGCGTGGTGACCGCTCGAAGCTTGGGTCGCATGGTGGGGACAATCGGCGAGATCCGCAAATTGCCGCAATGGTTTCGCCTTCTTTCGGGGAATGCAAAGTGCGCCTGGGCTGTATCGGCTATATTCCCCATCACATTCTTTGGGCTGCTCATCGAGACAGGCCTCAGGCGCCTTCTCAGGGGCCACTGACGCCGCCCTGGGGTCCACTTCAAGCGCGCTATCCGCGCACAAACCGCACCACTGAGCTCTGCGGGGGTCGCTGCAAGGGCAAATAAATGGGCCGAGGAAGCTCCGCTCCGTCACACGTCGGAACACGCCCTTCGGCCCCAAAGCGCCGCGCGACGGTGACCAAAAACTGCACCGCTTCGAGCCACGCGACGTGATAGCCCAGGCAAAAATGCGGGCCTCCGCCAAACTGCGCGAGCTCGACCGGGCCGGGCTTGCGGTCCCGCACGACCCAGCGATTGGGATCAAACGTGTCCGGGTTGGGATACCGCACAGGGTCGCGAGAGAGGTGATGCAGCCCGATGCCGATGACCTCGCCCGGCTTGATCGTGCGACCGAATAGCTCCCAAGTTGTATGGGTCTCGCGTGAGTGCATCGCAACGGGCGGGTGAAGCCTGAGCGCTTCGCGAAAGACGCCCTCGGCAAACGGAGATTTTGCAAGCTCATCCGGGGTGGTCGGTGGTCCGTCCAGCGCCATGGATTCGTCCACCAGGCGCTTCCAGTGGGCGGGGTGCTGAGCGAGATAAAGAATCGCCCACGCCATGGTGCTCGCTGTGGTCTCGTGTCCAGCAAACACCAGGATTCGAAGGTTGTCGAACAGCTCTTCTTCGCTCAGCCCGCGGCCCAGTTCGTCGCGGCCGTGGACCATGGCTGAGACCATGGACTCTTCGGGTTGGCTCTTGCGCGCCTCTCGCACAATCTGTCCCATCCGATCGTCGATCCAGCGCTTAGCCGCCATCCCTCGACGAAACGGCGAACCTGGAAAATCCCGGTTTAACGGCAGCGCCGTCAGCGTAAAGTCCTCAAACGCTTTGCGCCACTCGACCAAGTCTCGCGATGGGATCCCCATCATGCGAAAGATCACGTCGACGGCAAACTCGCGCGTCTCGTTGGCGATGTGCACGGGGGCATCGACAGGCCAGCCATCAATGCGTGGACCCAACACCCCTCGCATCA
>JANNCG010001300.1:0-2461 GCA_031386385.1 Myxococcales bacterium | reverse complement strand
GTCGCTCAGTGGGGGATGCACATCGAGTCGATCTCGCTTCAGGACATTCAGCTCCCTCCGGATATGCAGCAGGCCATCGCACGCAAGGCCATCGCCGAGCGTGACAAGCAGTATGTGATTATCAAATCGCAGGCGGATCTTGAGTCCGCGCGCAACTTCGCAGAAGCTGCAAAAATCCTCGCAGAAAGCCCCGGCGCGCTTGAGCTTCGCCGCCTCGAAGCGCTGCAAGGTATTACAGGAACAGGCAACACGAAAGTGGTGTTTGACCTCGCCAAGCCAAGCGAAGGAGACGGCCGAACCCGCGCGCTTGCGATGGCCGTAGCGATGCAAGACGAGCCCACGGGTGTTCGCGTGGACACCACCGCGCAGCCCAGTCCCGGACCGTTCGCCCCGGTGAGCCTTCCGACCACACAGTCGCAAAACATTACGAGCGTTGGCCTCCCCGTGGTCAATCCAATGGGCACAAAAGAGCAATAGCGTCGGGCAGGCGAAGCGTGTCCCGCCACGCAATGAGCGCCTTCGAATTGATCGAATTGCGGACACGTTTTTTCCTGAGTTGCGGTATGTTCGCAGCCAAGGAAAATGAGTTTTAAAAATCCGAGTCAGTTGTGGTCTGCGATCCTGTCGATGGGTGTCGCTTTGACGGTTGCAGGTTGCCCCGAGACTCCTCAGGTGGTGGACGTCCCCACGGTGGATGTCCCAAACAACGACAGTCCGAATCCTGACGTTCCAAACTTTGACGTGCCCAACGCGGATGTGCCTAATCCGCCCGTGGATGTCGTGTTGCCGTGTCCCGCTGGCCAAGAGCGTTGCGGCATGACGTGCGTGAATCGTCAAAACGACAGCACCAATTGCGGCGCTTGCGGCAACACGTGTGCTGCTGGGACGGTCTGCTCAATGGGCGTCTGTGAGGCTTCGTGCAGAATGGGTCTTACCAACTGCATGTCCTCGTGTCGCGACCTACAAAACGACCCCACCTCGTGCGGAATGTGTGGAAATCACTGCGGCGAAGGCAATCTTAACGGGACCGCATTCTGCCGCGCAGGAGCGTGCGCGGTCACGTGCAACGCCGGGTTTGGTGACTGTGATGGCGACCCCACCAACGGCTGTGAAGTCGCGCTAAACTCTCCCGATCATTGTGGTGCATGTGGCTCGGCCTGCTTGGTACCTAACGCAAATCCGTCCTGTGATCGTTCGGGCTGCGGCGTTGCCACGTGTCGGCTTGGATTTGCAGACTGCAATCGCCTCGCGATGGATGGCTGCGAGTCCAACGTCAACAACGACCGGCTTAACTGCGGTGCGTGCGGACGGCCCTGTGATGGAGGCCAAGTTTGCTCGATGGGCATGTGCGTTGCGACGTGTCGTGCAGGTCTGACCAACTGCGGAGGCGTCTGTCGTGACCTTCAAAACGACCCAGCGTCTTGTGGGATGTGCGCAACGGCGTGCCCAAGTGGTGCAAATTCACTGCCCGTTTGCGTCGCTGGCGCGTGTCGGCTGCTCTGCGCAGTGGGCTCTGGTGACTGCGATGCCAACGCAGCCAATGGTTGCGAAACACCGCTCAACAGCGCGGCCAACTGCGGCTCTTGTGGGCTCGCGTGCAACGTGATGAACGGCGTTGGATCCTGCGGCGGTGGCTCATGCGTGGTGAACTCTTGCAACGCAGGCTTTGCCAACTGCAACATGAATCCCGCTGACGGCTGCGAAGCAAACTCACGCTCGGATGTGAACAACTGCGGGGCTTGTGGCAACGTATGTGCCTCCGCCAACGCAGCATCCACTTGTGCGGCTGGGGTGTGCGGTCTCGGCGCATGCAACGCTGGGTTTGGCAACTGTGACGCGATGGCTGCTAACGGCTGCGAGGCGAATCTCGCGGCTTCTGCTGCCAACTGTGGGATGTGTGGTCGCGTTTGTATGCTCGCTAACGCCGTTGCAGGCTGCGCTGGTGCAGCGTGTACGGTGGCGGCTTGCAGCGCCGGCTTCGGCAACTGCGACATGAACGCAGCCAACGGCTGTGAAACGGGTCTCAACAGCAGCTCTACAAACTGCGGTGCTTGCGGCAACGTATGTGGCGCGGGGCTGTCGTGCTCAGGCGGAATGTGCGTCGCGGACCCATCCTTCAGAGTGCTCACCACCAACGCAAACGCTGCCGACTGCGTGGCTTCACCCGAAACACAGGGCGGCGGCGCAGGGGATCAACGTGGGATTTTGGCCGTCACTGCAACAACAGTCCTGTACTCGGGCGACAGCTCGACGATTTGGCTGCCCAATGACAGCGTGAACACCACCAATGCGATTGGCCGAATTCACGACGCGATGGTCTCGGACCTTCGCTCAGGGACGGGTTATTTCTTCGCCAACATGGCTGGTACTGAGCCTGGCAACGGTCAGGCCGGAGACGTCACTCAGCTCATTGAGATCACCGATCAGGGCGTACCGGTGGTTCCAGCGCGAGCGATCGCGC
>JANNCG010001286.1:0-1515 GCA_031386385.1 Myxococcales bacterium | reverse complement strand
CGGGCTTGCACACAGCGCCGATAGCACCATTGGTGCCTCGGCGACAGCTGTCGGCGTCCGCGCCATGCGGGTCTTAGTCGCACAAACACCCCAAGAGTTTTTGCCCGAGCGTGATGGCTCATTTGCAATCGAGGTCCCTGTACGCTCCATTGTAGGCCGTGTCGCGACGCTCGACGTGCGTGCCGATTTGTCAGACGGAACCTCGCTCTCAAAACAACTTTCATTTGATATATGTCAGCCGCTGGCAGCGCGAACATTGGCCAATCAGCCGAATCTCCGCCCCGATGTGGGTGCGCCCTACGCTCAGTGGGTTCACGCTGATCGACAGGCCACGCTGAGCTTTGGAGGCGTTCGCTTAGAGATCCCTGCGGGGGCCGTCGATCGCGACGTTCGCGTGACCATTCGGCCGCTTGCGAGCGCTGAGGTTGCCGCGCTGGACGCCGGCATGACCAACGTGACCGCCGGCGGGCGAGCGTACCGTTTTGGTCCAGACGGGATGCACTTTGCAAAACCTGTGCGCCTATCCGTCGCGGTGGATCCCGTAGCGCTTCCTCAGGGGATGCGTTCGGGCGATGTGTCTACGTTTTATTTCGATGAACCGAACCAACGATGGCGCTCAATTGAACGGGTCGCGTCGCCGAGCCCAAATTTAGTGCTCAGCGAGACAGACCATTTTACGGACTACATCGCCGGCACACTTGCGGCACCAGATTCTCCGCAAGCTGGCTCCGTTGACATGAATACGATCAGCGGAATTCAAGCTGCCACGCCCACCGCAGGCATTACGGCAATTGCGCCGCCCAGAGCGAACTCGACAGGGTCGGCAACAACGAGCTTTGCAATTGAAGTCCCACCGGGACGTGGCGGGATGCAGCCGCAATTGGCGATAAGTTATAGCTCAAGCCGCGCCAATGGCTGGCTTGGTGTGGGATGGGATTTGTCCGTACCGAGCATTGAGGTTGAGACGCGTTTTGGTGTACCAAGGTACGCTACTGACGACGAGCAGTACACGCTCAGCGGGGCTGCCATTGTGTGCCAGCCCGCTCAAGGTAACGGCGGCAATGGCGAGCGGGTGTGTCAGCGCCGCATAGAGGGTAGTTTTGAGCGGATCGTGCGGAGCGGTCACTATCCCGATGCTCTCTCGTGGGTCGTCACTGATCGAGAAGGTACGCGCTATTTTTACGGCGAAAATGCAGGTTCACGCGTGTCGCGCCCCCCTAGCCCAAACACGCAAACCACAGATCACGCCATCGCCAGGTGGAATCTCGAGCGCGTGTTGGACATCCACGGCAACGCCGTAGTGTTCAACTATTATCACGACGTCCACGCCCCCGAAGCCGGTATAGGGGGGATTCAGGGCGAAGACTGGACAGAGAGCTATATTGATTCAATTGAATATACGTCCCACATTGATGCCGGTGGCAACACCAATGTGCCTCCATACTACTCGGTCGTTTTTCAGCGGGATGCGGGCGATCGGTTGGACGTCCCGAGCAACGCGCGCGCTGGTTTTGA
>JANNCG010001256.1:0-4429 GCA_031386385.1 Myxococcales bacterium | reverse complement strand
CTGGGCCAAACACATCGATCACGCAACAGAGCGGCAGCTTCGTGTGATCGCTTCGCAGCCGTACGTCCTTGATCCGGTGTGCGCGATGGCCGACGCCCATCTGTCCAATCATGTCGCGGTGGGGACCGTATTTGCGACCACTCATACGGTCGTTCCCGACGCGCTCGGCGGTGATTTGGGCTGCGGAATCGCTGCCTCTTCCATAAACCTATGCGCCTCGTCGCTTGACCTACGGAGTCGAGAGAAACTCCTTCGCGCGCTGCAGGCGATCATCCCTGTAGGAGATCGACAACGACAGTTGAACGAGCTCGTTGAGGTTGCACCAAGTACGGTGCTCACCACAGAGCTGTCGACCCACGCGCTCACCCGACAGTGTCGTCGTCTCGCAGCGTTGCAGTACGCGACCCTTGGCGGAGGCAATCACTTTGTCGAACTCGGACGATCTGCAACAGATCAACTCTGGGTGCTGGTGCACTCTGGGTCCCGTGGAGTGGGCGCAGCAATCGCCGAGCACCACCGCGCGGTCGCAAGAAGCGGGCAAACGAAAGAGCTCGGGGGCTTGGATGTTCGTGCAGACCAAGGAGCAGCGTACTGGCACGATCTTCAGTACGCGATGCTCTTTGCCCAGGCCAACAGGGAGGCCATGCTTAAACGGGTGCGCGAGACAATAGCCCGTCTTTTCGCTCTTGAAAGTGACGAAGAACCGCTGCAGCTCGACGTCTCGCACAACACCATTGGCGCAGAAGAGCACCATGGCCAGTCTTGTCTGGTGCATCGAAAGGGTGCCACTCCTGCGCAGAGAGATCAGCTCGGGATCATTCCGGGCTCGATGGGAACCGCTACGTATTTAGTGCGCGGAAAAGGCAACGCAGCCTCGTGGTGCTCTTGCTCGCACGGGGCCGGTCGCGTGATGTCTCGGCGTGAGGCGCACGCAAAAATCAAGATGGACTCGCTGAAACACAGCATGCGAGGAGTCGTATTTGATCAACGAATAAGCGCTCAGTTGATCGAAGAAGCGCCGCAAGCGTACCGAGACATTCGCGAGGTGATCTCGCAACAGGCAGACCTGGTGACCCCCGTCCTTCGTCTCGAACCGATACTCTCTCTCAAGGGCTAAGCCCACTCTGCTTGTGTGTGTTGGCTAGGTGTTGGTCAGCAGCATCCCGACGTCACACATTTCGTTCTCAAACGTGAGCCCCGGGACGACCATGGTGGCCTGAGGGTTGTCCCAAATACAGCTCACTGAGATGGTGGCACCGGCGGGGATACGAATCGAGTCATCGCGATAAAAGTGCATCTCTTCCCAGTGATAGTTCCATCGGGGGATGTTCATCACGCACGTTCGGCGGTCACCTTGGACGATCTCAACGCGAATCGATTTGCCCAACCCGTGCATATGCGGCTCCGCTGCGCGCAGAATCACATCGTGATCCATCGTATGGTTATACGAATCGGTGAACCCCAACGTCCTCGGTGGAATCGTCACCGACGGAACCCCGATCCCCAAGTAGTCCGCTTCGTGCGCTACCGGCCCTCGAGCGTACTGCAACCGCAGCCGTGTGCGATCCGCCGTCGCCACGCCGTTCACCGCGATACGATAGTGAATCTGCACCGCAAGCATCGTCCCAGGGTTGATCCTCATGCCGGTCCCTGCGGGGTATTTTACAGCACCAAATCCACCCGCCCAGCTGCCAACAACTCGCCCTGACCCGACACCAACGTCGCCCGAGCAGCGCCAACCTAAACCTGGCTCGGACGCGTCCCGAGCGCGCACCGCAGCAGCAGATGCCTCGACAAAACCCGCGTGATGCACCTGCACTCGCGTGGTGGGAACAAACTCGTACCCAATCAACACTCGCCCATCGGCGAGTTGCGGATCCATCCCGAAGCACTGCCATTGATCGAGTGGGCCATCCACCCCACTGGGCACAAAATCTCCGCCAATATCCAGCTCAGCGTCCACCCACTCAAGCGGCGAAGCAACCGTTGGCATCGGCGGCGCAACCACTACCCCTTCGGGGGCTCCGTTGGACGACCAAGTCCGAATGAGCGCAATCTCCGCGTCACTCAAGCGCCGCTCGTCGCGAAACTCTTGGCACCCCGCCGCAGGATTAAACGGCGGCATCGTGCGATCACCCACGCTCATCGCGATCGCTCGGTGCACCGCAACAGCCTGTGCATAGGTGCTCAACGCAAACGGCGCGACGCCCCCACCCGTGTGACACTCAGCACAATGCCTCGCGACGAGCGGCGCGATACTGCCATGCCAGGTGGGCTCGGGGATCGCCGAGTCCACAGGTGGAGCGACTCGATCGATCGGCGCGACAAATGTATCCCCCGGTGGATTTGCAGGTGTATCCATCGTCACGCTGTCCACCGTGGGGACATCCACAGGCGGCTGCGCCATGGGAGGAGCGCAGCCAATGGCGAACAGCGTAAGAGCGAGTGTCGAGAGCGATGTGGTTTTCATACAGATGGCTTTCACAAGATAGCTGGACTGCTGTTGGCTCACACAGTTTATTCATTATGGGGCGGTGGCGATAAAGAGCGCGTCACACATCTCATCTTCGAAGGTAAGCCCGTCGCCGACGATGGACGTCCCAGGATTGTCCCAGGTGCAGCTCACATGGATCGTACTACCAGCGGGGATGCGAGTGCCGACGCCGCGGTAGAAGTTCATCTCTTCCCAATGGTAGTTCCAGCGGGGGACATTGACCAGGCACGTCCGGGTGTTGCCCTGCACAAGCTCAACTTGCAGCGTTCGTCCAAGCCCATGCATGTGCGGCTCGACACCACGAAACACCATCTCGTGATCGGTCACATAGTCCGCGCTCTGTCTGTGCCCAACGCTTCGGGGTGGGATGCTAATCCCGACGATACCGACACCGTAGTACTCTGTCTCGCGAGCAACGGGTTGACGCGCAAATTGCAGGCGGACGTGCGTTCGGTCATGAACAATCGCGCCCACGTTGGGCAAGCGATAGTGCACTTGAATTGCGATGCGCTGGCCGGCGTTGATGCGCAACCCGGTGCCCGAGGCATACTTCACCGCCCCAAAACCACCTGCCCAGCTTCCCAGAATGCGACCCCCCAGGCCGATGGTTGATCCGCAGTGCCAACCTGGCCCTGGCTCTTGCGCGTCTGCCGCCGCAGCAGGCCCTGGAGACTCTTCAGACAACGACGCGTGATGCACCACCGATCGATCGGTCGGGACAATCTCATACCCGATCAACTGGCGCGACTCCGTCAAGTGCGGATCCATCGCAAAACACCACCACTGGTCCAGCGGCCCTTCGACACCGTGAGGCGTAAACTCATCGCCGATATCCATATCGACGTCTACCCACTCAAGCGATGCTGACGGAGGACGCCCCGGTGGCGCGACGGGCGTGCCCTCAGGCGCGCCGTTGGCGGACCACTGCTGAATGAGCAATATTTCTGCGTCCGTTAGCCGTCGATCATCACGAAACTCTTGGCAGCTCCCACCGGGCATAAACGGCGGCATGGTGCGCTCACCCACGGCCAACGAGATCGCGCGATGGCGCGAGAACGCGGTCTGAAAGTTGTCCAACGCAAACGGTGCAGATCCGCCGGCGCTATGACATTCGCCGCAGCGTTGAGCCAGCAAGGGCGCGATCGAGCCGTGCCAGGTGGGTTCAGCTACGTTTCCGTCGGCGAGGACAACGACATCGGGGGTGACACCGCCATCGGGTGTGACAAATACCAGGCTATCCACCGTGTTGGTGTCCGTCGTTGGCACGTCGGTGCCTTGCATTTGGGTGGAAGCTGGGGCGCAGCCCACAAGTGCGAGAACAAGAACTGAAGAAACTAGGGGGGACTTCATGCAGGGGGTAAAAACACTTACGCACGATCCGGACCAGCGAACCAGTGTGGCATCAGCATGTCGGTGTGAATGGAATTTCGCTGAAAATCCCATCGGTCATGGCAACTCGATCCCCCGCTTGGTATGACAGGAGAGTCCAGAGTGAGGGTCGGTGGCATGGCTTGGGGCGCCGCTTAGGCGACTACGACGTCTGTAAGCGGCTTACCCAAGAGGGCACCGAGCTGTTGCGCGGCGGCGTCATCAAGATAGTACAAGACCATCGCTTGCCCGTTATCGCGCGCACGAAATTTGCGACCATCTCGCTCAAGATCGTCCATCACATACGCGATGACCATCATATCCGCCCAGTCGGACTGAAGCTCAACGGTCCATCTGCGCGCTCGGTCGCCGATTGTGTATTCGAGCCAGGCTTCACCCCCTTGGTGGTCGATGAAATCGCGAACCTCGGTGACCTCAGCGGATCGATTGGCGAGGAGCGCAAGCCGCTTCACAATCGTGACGTAGTCGCCGGTAGCGTAGATGCACTCAGTGTCAAAGTTGAACACGCTGTCGCAAAAGCGACGGCCCATCGGCGCACGCTCGACC
>JANNCG010001254.1:0-2537 GCA_031386385.1 Myxococcales bacterium | reverse complement strand
TTGATCTCGACGAGTATTTGACCGGCATCCGGATCCGCAAGGCGTTCGGTTACTCCCTCCCATTCTTGATGGCTCGGTACGCACCCTAATGACCGCCTACGCCGTTCGCGCAGACATGGAGCAGCTGGGTTTGCCCGGCGAAGCTCTCGACGCTCTCGACGCTCGCACCCCTGGTGCGGTCGATCGGGCGCTCACCATGGCCTGCGCGATGGCGGACGGGTACCTCGCGGTGCGGTATGCGCTCCCGCTCGCAGCGTGGGGTGACGACCTTCGCGGGCAGGTGTGCGCTCTGGCCGCCAGCTCGCTCATGATCACGCTCGGGCTTAACCCCGAAAGCAGCGACGCGTTGCTGATCCGAGGGCGCGAAAAGTCCGCCCTTGATTGGTTCCGTGGTGTGGCAGCTAAGAAGATCCACCCCGCGGTGACCGAAGGCGGCGCGGCAGTGGACGGCGCGGTGGTGATCTCGCCCCCAGCGCGCGGATGGGACTCGACAGGCATTGACGAAGATCGGGGCTGGTGATGGCAGGATTGCGCATCACAGGCGACGTCGACGGACTCAAAAAGTTCATGGCCAACGCGCACAAAATCGCAGGCGGGACGGCGCTCAAAGAGCTCTCGCGGCGGATGTCCGTCGATGCTCGCGAGCTCGCCGGCGAGACGTTTGAGCGCTCACAAAACCCGAATGGCGGCGGATGGAAGCCCCTCGCTCACCGCAAGGGCAAGCCGCTCGTGAAGACCGGCAAGCTCTCGCGCTCGATCAAGGTGCGAGTCGCGCGAAAAGGTTTTGGGCTATACTCGAATCTCGCTTACGCGGCAGTGCACCAATACGGCGGCGCAACGAAGGACCGCACGCAAGCGCGCTCAAAGACGGGACGATTTAAGAGCAAAAAAGCAGCGGGAAAAGCAAAGCGCGTGGTGCTTGTGGGTCGCGTTCGTGGTGGGGTGATCCCCGCGCGGCCGTACTTCCCAGGCGATCACGTCCCCGACAAGTGGAGCGTGATGTTCCAAAAAACCGCGATTGATCTTTTGAAAGAATTGTTCGGTGGCTAAGGGCTGGCTTGAGACGCGCTGCGAAGAGATCGCGGCGCTCGCCCTGCCGTTTTGCGTGGGCACGACGTTCGCATACGGCGACGTGAAGCTGGCAACCCACGGTGCGCCCCCTCGGGTCGTTTGGGTTCGCCCAACGGATGGCGCCGATGAGATCGAGCCGCCGGACTCCACCAGCAGCGAGAAGGTCGTGTGTATCTGGCGGCACCGCGTTGAGGCTCATCTGTGGGCCGCTCGTGGTGGCGACTCAGACACCGACGAAGCGGCTGTAGAGGCCCTGGCGAGGGTGATCCTGTGGGCGCTGTTCAGTCAGTCCCCAGCAGAGATGACGCTAGCAGGGTCGTGGCTCGTCGAAGGATGGACCAAGGCGGGCAGAGCCATCGTGATCGCGTTCACACTGGGCGAGCGTGTGCTCGAGCCCGTGAACGTGAAGGACAGCACCCGACCACTAACAACAGGTTTTCAACCCGATGGCACAACCACCGACGGGATTTTGAGTGCAGGCGAAGGATGAAGCGAATGAACGAAAAAGAAACAACCGCCGAGCTGCGCACCGTCGAACGGTGGGCGTCGCTCTACGGCACAGCAGATTGGGCGCGCAATGCGGCCATGATGCTCAAAAAGTGGCCTCTTGAGACGATGGTGTCTGAGGCTGATTTCGTGGCAGCGGTGAAAGCCGCAACACAAGTAGGCATGAAGTAAATGGTAATCCCAGCAGCAAACCTGACGATTCAGGATGGTGCGCTTGGCATCCTGCCTAGCTCCATCGACGCAGCACACGTCAAAATCGGCGTGTGTTCTAGCGGCACCCAAAACGTGTTGCAGAGCTTCTCAGACCTCGCCACGCTCAAGAGCACCATGGGCCAAGGCCCGCTGGTTGAGGCGGCTGCGCTCGCCCTTGCGACCAGCGTCCGAGGCCGGGGCGCTCGCCCTGTTTATCTCATGCGGGTTATCCCCTCGACCGTGGGCGCTTGTGGTGCGGTCACCAAGACCGCCGTCGGCGCATCCACCGGGACGGTCACTGTCGCCGGAGCTGCTTACGACGCCTATCAGGTCCGGGTGTTGATCACTCGCACGGGTACGCTCAACGTCGGCGCGTTCAAGTACTCGCTCGACGGTGGCGACAACTACAGCGCGGAGATCACCATCCCGGGCGGCGCGACGTACGTCATCCCAGAGAGCAACGTCAATATCAGAGAAATGATTTGCTTTGCCCTTTGCCACCGAACCAAATAAAATAGCTCGCGATGGGCTATACCCGTTGATGCGCAAATCATCGATGAGCCTTTTTATTTCTTGTTTTGCAATTCTGATAGTAAACATACTCTAAGGTTATCCACCAGGGTTAGTTTCTCTTGCGTGTAGGCCTTCGTAGTTCTTTTGTAAAATTTGTCTTTGTAATCCTGATAACGTCCTTCTAGATTCCAGGAATTCATGACACCCAAAAGGTCAACTTGAAGAGATGAAAGCTTTAAATCTGTTTGGTTGTA
>JANNCG010001209.1:0-2065 GCA_031386385.1 Myxococcales bacterium | reverse complement strand
ACTCCAACATTATGTTTTGCCGACAACTTAACGCCCATTAACGCTTGTCGCGTGTGCGTGGTGGAGCTTGAGGGGGCCAGGACGCTCGTTCCGTCTTGTGCGCGCAAGGCTGAGGCGGGGATGGTGGTGCACACGGACTCTGAGCGCGTGCGAACCTCGCGCCGTATGGTCTTAGAGCTGCTGTCGTCGAGCACCGACATGAGCGCCACGCCGAAGTTTGACCAGTGGACTGAGCGCTTCGCCGCAACGCCTGAGCGCTTTGGAACGCACCCCGAGACGCCGGTGGTGGACGACAACGCGCTTTTTGTGCGCGACTACGCCAAGTGCATTCTTTGCTACAAGTGTGTCGAGGCGTGCGGTGACGATGCGCAACACACGTTTGCCATCACCATGTCTGGGCGCGGCTCAAGCGCCACCATCGCGACCGAGTACGAGGTTAGCCTCCCAGAGTCTGCCTGCGTTTTTTGTGGAAACTGCATTGGCGTCTGCCCCACCGCGGCCCTGCAATTTCGCCCCGAACATGTGATGCGAAGCAACAACACTTGGGATGAGAGCAAGCAGACAAAAACTAACACGGTGTGCCCCTACTGTGGCGTTGGCTGTGTCCTCACATTGCATGTGCAAGACAACCAGATCGTCAAAGTTACGTCACCGTCGGACTCATCCGTCACCGATGGACACTTGTGTGTGAAGGGCCGGTTTGGCTGGCAGTACGTCGACCACCAGCGCGACAACCGGCGTCTTCGAAACGTCGTGACCTAAACCGCGCGAAAGTAGCGCTTCACGGGCGGCGAAAAGTTCAGTAGCGTCCGGGGACTACATGACGAGCGAGCCCGACGTTCAGCCTCCTAGCGCCAAGCTTCCCCCTGTGTTTGCATGGGTTGACCGCGAGGCCTTTGCCAAAGACATTGATGCCCTCAGAGCCGAGGCCGAAAAAGACATGGGGATCGCGGACTACAAGCACCTTCGCAAGATGGCTCGCTGGGGCAGGGCGTTTACCACTGCGGGATACGCCACCGCGTGGATAGCGCCTAACGCGTTTTCTGCCGCGATGCTCTCTACCGGTGCGATGGCGCGCTGGGCGATCGTGGCGCACCACGTGCTTCACAAGAGCATGGACAAAATTGAAGGCGTCCCAGACAACTTCACCTCGCGCGGGTTTGCCAAGGGAAAACGCAGGGTCATCGACTGGCTGGACTGGCTGTACCCAAGCGCTTGGGAGTACGAGCACAACGTCTTGCATCACTTTCGCACGAGCGAAATGGCGGACCCAGACCTGGTTGAAGAGAACGTCACGCCCATTCAGAGCGACAAGTTTCCAATGCTTTTGCGTTATGTAGCTTTGGGGTTTTATGTCGCGACGTGGAAGTACACCTACTACGCGCCAAGCAGCTATCAGACCACGCGTCGCGCTGCGGCTCGACGGGCAGAGAAAAAATCGGTTAGCGATCCGGCTACACACGACGCCCGCGGTCCAGAGCTGTATCTGGCCGAGTATGACCCCCGCACGCCCGAGGGGCGCGCGTGTCTGCGAGACTGTGTGTTGCCTTACGTTGCGGGCAAATTTGCGGTTATCCCGATGGCGTTTAGTTTGCTGGGGCCCGGCGCTGTGGCCAGCGTTTGGCTCAACACGGCGATGGCCGAGGCGATGACCAACGTGCATACGTTTTGCGTGATCGCGACCAACCACGCCGGGGATGACATGTACCGGTTTGAGACACAGGGCAGAGGTCGTGGTGAGTTTTATCTTCGGCAGATCGCAAGCTCAGTGAACTTTCGCACCGGCAGTGATCTCAACGATTTTATGCACGGGTATCTGAACTACCAGATTGAGCACCACTTGTTTCCGGATCTGCCGCCGTTGCAGTACCAAAAGCTGGCGCCCAAGGTGCGGGCGGTGTGCGAAAAATATCGCGTCCCATATGTGCAAGAGAGCGTGTTTAAGCGTGTGAAACAGCTGGTGGATGTGATCGTGGGTAAGCGCAAGATGCGGCGGGCATAGTCGGGAGCTAGGTCCCGAAAAACCGGGAGCTAGGTCCCGGTTTGCAATCCCCGGCTAGCGCTT
>JANNCG010001176.1:0-5290 GCA_031386385.1 Myxococcales bacterium | reverse complement strand
GGCGCTCAATCCCGTGGCACTCCCAAGGTACACGCGCATGAACCCGCGGGACACGCTGTGTAGTCGATAGCTCACCGCCGCGTCGCCATAGCCATCGTCGTTGTAGTCGAAGCCACTCACAATCGAGTCGAGCACTGTGTTGAGGGTTGAGGGGAGGTCCTGAATGTCAAATCGTTCTGCGTGATCGCTGCCAAACTCGAATCCTTCGTACCTGTGCCCGCGAGCAACAGTCGTCTGTCGAATCGCAAACAGCCCATCCCGTCCATCGCCCCTAAAATTTGCGGCTCGCTGCCCTGACCAACCGGGCCCAAGCCGCACGATTCGCACGACATTCTCACCCCGAGCGACGATTCTAAACCGCCCGCGAGTCGGTGTTGCATCCCGCAGTCCGTCGCAGAAAGTGCTCCCCTCTCCCAACGTCGTGACGGTCAGCTCGCCGAGCGCGACCCTCGCACAAAGCTCGCGATGTGCCGTCGATCCCTGTGAAAATGAGACTCCCGAGATGGGCGCATAGCGCGCGAGAATGTGGCCGGGGCTCGGGGTTGCGTTGGGGTGTGTGCTTGCATCGACAGCGGCGTGTGCATCCGAGACTTGGGCTCTGCTCGGTCTGCGTGTTAACTGTGCGCTCGTCCGGGTGTTCGACGCGCTGCACGCACAGCAAGCGAGAGTTGATAAGGCAAGAAGTGATATGAATTTTAGATTATATAATCTTCTTAGCATATAGCAACCGCGCTCGCTGCAGCAAGACCTCAATGGCGATGTCTGGCCGTTCGCCCTTCTCCGCGCGATCGGCGCGACACATTCCCGACCCACGCTCGAGCGCGCGGCAGGCGTCGGGGCGCTGCTCGTACATCGCGCAGTGAAAAGTCTTCAATATCGGGTCAATGGTGAGGGCCGCACAGTGGCCGTCCTCGAGCCGCAGGTAGCATTTGTTGCCGATAAAGACCGAGTACGCCTGAACCTGCGTGTCAGAAAACCGATCATAATCTACACCCCAGACCCGAACATACTCGGGCAGCTCCGAGAAACAACAAGCTCCGCAACTTGTGCATAGCGGTGGCTCATCTTCTCGAACCTTTTGCATAGCTCAAAAATTACCTCGAATCCCCAATTCGAACTACTGTTGACTGGCCTTCACAACGACATTCGCCAAATGAACTCAACCTCCGGCCCTCCACGGCGCGCATCAAGCGCTGGCACTCTTGGGATCCAACGCCTCATTGGCGCCCATCGCGCCGCGTTTATGCCACCGGATTTGTGTCGTTGGTATCTCGCTGGCAGAATGAGTCTTGCGGACTCGCAGGGGCTTGAGAGTTTTTCGCAGCAGTTTGCTGCCACCGCGTTGTTGGTTGAGATCGGTGACAGCGTGACGCTTGAGCATGGGTTGTCACAGAAGTGGATTGAGACCAACATCGGGCTCGCAGTGGACCGACCCACGGTGTTGTATGGCAGCGGTGGAGGGCGCGTCTCGTTTGAGCTTGCGCTTGCGGCGATGGAGAGCGAGTTGCGCTATCCACGTCGCTTTGCTGTGGCTTTTTGCGACACCGAACGCGACGCCGTGCAGGCGCTCATTCAGCTTCGGACGGCGCGCGCAAAAGACTCAATCGTGCCTCGATAGTGTCTCGATAGTGTCTCGATCGTGCCTCAATCGTCACAGCAGGCAAGGCTTAAAGGGGCTCTGTTACCCCAGCGTCGGTGCGCTGTCCGCTCGACGGACGAGGGGCGCCTTCTCGCGCGACTCGCTCGCTCACGGTGTCGCGAATAAACGTTGAAAATGTTGCGGTCACTCGCACTGGGCGTCCCACACACACCGCGTTGATCGAAAACTCCCCCGCGAGCTCATGTCCCACTTGAAGGGACGCTTTTGAAAAATGCACGACGCCCAACGTCAACACCGTCGGGACATTTTCGACCACGCGTGCGTCGGGTAGGATAATGCGAAGTGCGCGGACAGTGCCGACTCGCTCTTCGCCGATGGTCATCGCGAGACCGACTGCGGCGAGGGAGCGATCGTAGATAAACGTGCTCGCAGTGGGCCACCGCTTGCGGGGATCTACGAGCACGATTCCACGTGATTCGGTGGCATAGGCACCTCGGTCCATGCCCGCCGCAGTGTACTCGGTTGCAGCAGCGCTTGTGCCCAGCCACTCAAGTCGAAGGTGCATGGTCCCCGCAGCGGGCTGCGGAGTTTGTCGCGAAGGCAGCTGGCCTCTCAGCGCGGCGACGTTCTCTTCGCACTGCACGCGATAGGGCCCAGGTAGCTGGTGGCAGCGGCCTACGTCGCTCTCGGCGATCGCGCGACAGTGCTGTTGCGCCGTGATTCCGGCGGCAGGACACGCTGAGTAATTTCGAGTCGCGAGCGCAACACACATGGGGTCAGGCCCGGGCTCGTCCACCGCCTCGGGGCACGACTGTCTCTCGCCGCGCACGACCGCCACACGAAACCGACACGTGTCCGCGAGTGAACGAAACACGATCTGATCACACGAGGCCAACTCTCTCTGTGTCGCTGCGAGCGCCAATCGACAGGCGTCCTCGGCAAATTGCGCATAGCCCAGCGTGTTGAGCCCTTGCCGGAGCTCTTGAGACAAGCCCTGAGAGCCGCGCTGGATGCACGCCCCGAGGAGCCCTCCAAGTGCCTGGGCCGAGGGCCGCTCGAGCAGATTTTCTGCTGAAAATTCCAGCCGAAACGAGGCATCCGTGGGTGCTGCGGTGCGTGACGACCGGGCAATCCGATGCACATCCGCAGGTTCGCTCGCCTTGTTGCAGCCGAAAAACAAACCGCCCACGACCAGCGCTGACGGCCAGGCCCACGAAACAACGCAGAGTTTGCACACTGCGGTGCGCTTCGAACAACGCACCAAACGGTGCTCTCGGTCTGTGAATGTCGATGACGAGCGAATGTCTTATTTCTAGCTCTTGTCTGCAGAGAGCGATAGTGTCCTGTCTGCCATGAGCAATGGTGACGCACTCTTTTCACGGTTTGGCCAGGTTTTTGCCCCAGGTACGGTGATCTTTCGCGAAGGCGAACCCGGTGAGCACATGTACGTGCTGCAGTCGGGGCACGTCCGTATCTCGCGAGATAACGCCGCAGGTTCGCGCGTGCTGGCGGTCCTCGGAGCGGGTGAATTTTTTGGTGAAATGTCCATCCTCAACGACAAGCATCGCAACGCGACCGCCGACGCCCTTGATGAAGTGCGAGCGCTGGTGTTGGACGGCAAGATGTTTGAAGCGATGGTGATCGGCAACACCGAGATCGCCATTCGGTTGATCAAAAAGCTGTCTCGCCGGTTGGACAGTGCCAACTGTTTGATCGAGATTTTGCTCCAGCAAGACCCCCGGGTTCGGGTCATTTTAGGCCTGTCGCGCGTCGCCGAAGAGTTTGGTACCCAGATGGACGAGGGAGTCTTTGTCCCCACCACGACCGAGCAGCTCGCCGCGCAAATTGGACTCGAGGAGGCCCGTGTGGACGAGGTGATGACCCGGCTGGCGCGTCTGAAGATTTTGTATCCCGTTGCTGAGGGTGGATATGTCATTCGCGAGCCCGCGCGACTCCAAGAGTTTTTGGAATTTCTCGAGATGAAAGATCGCGTCGAGTAGCGATTTCTCTCGTATTTGTACTACGACCGCATGGGGGCGATGGTGGACCGCGCGGCTTCGGTGTCCAGTTCTGTCATTGGCAACCCAACCTTGGTGTTGGCGTTTGCGTTTGCGGTTTGCACCGCTTTTGCTGGTTGTTTGCTCTCCCAGAACCGTGGATCCATACTCAGCGTAGACAGGTTCGCGTGGACCCTTTGATGGTTTGGTTTGTGCACGCAACTTCTCGAGCTTTGACATGGACGCAATAATTCGATTCGTAGACCGCTACGTAGACGCTGATTTCTCCGCCCCTCCATACGATCCTGCCGTGGCTGCAGCCGTGTTGCCAAACGCTGGCAGAAGCCAGGCATTTCACGAGCAACTGCTCCAACATCGCAACGGTTTTTTCGCGTTCAATGGCTTGCTGCAGCTCTTCGGTGCATGCACATCCCCACCCAACCACTCGATCCTCACGTGGAACGACCCAACCGGCTGGCGTGGCGCTTGGGGTATCACGCTTGAAGGCATAACTTTTTTTGGCCAGAGCGCCTTTGGCGACCAGTTCGGCTATCGCCAAGGCAAGATTGTCCGTCTGAAGGCCCTTGAGGGAGTGATCGCGGTCACCCACTCAACGCTCGATGAGTGGCTGCAAAGCGCGTTGCTTGACCCTGAGACTACGCTGTCTCAGCGGGCCTTCGATGCGTGTGTGCGCGACCATGGCGCGCTGCCGCATGGTGGTCACTTTGCCCCAACCGGTCCATATAACCCCGACGTGGGGATCGACGTGGCGACGGTGACGGTCGTTCCGACGCGCGACTCGATGGAGATGAAGGCAGCAGCCGCGGCAAACGTGGTGCGCCGTCGCTCGTCGATAAGTATGCGAGCTCCGCGATAAGATACAGCTGAGGGGCAGAGGGGCAACGTGCGTAAGGATTAACGCAGCTTAGTCCGCCGTTGACGGTTGTCTGAAATGCAAATTGCACTGCGTTTTCAGCCATGACCGTTGACTATCAAATCGCTCTATGTGAATTGAATCACCAACACCTATGGGCTGGTTCGAAAAAGTCAAACCCTCCATCGAAGCCACGGACAAAGTGACCGTCGGCGCAGGTGTTTTTCGTCGCTGCGACGGCTGCAACGAGACGATGCTTGCAGAGCAGTTTGAGCGCAACTTCGAGGTGTGTCCCAAGTGCGGACATCACTATCGTCTCGACGCGCAGCGATGGGGTCAGCTTCTATTAGACCCCGGGTCGTTTGAAGAGTTTGCAACGGGACTTGAGCCAGGTGATCCGCTCACATTCACCGACGGAAAGTCCTATCCCGAGCGTGTCAAAGCGACGCAAAAAAAGACCTCACTCGATGAAGCCATGATCATCGGTCGTGCCAATCTTGACACGTGGCCGGTGTGCATTGGCTTTTTTGTCTTCGCGTTTATGGGCGGCTCGATGGGCTCTGTGGTGGGCGAGAAGCTCGCGAGACTCTTCGAGATGGCGGCTGCTGAAAAGCGCCCCGCGATTGTGCTTAGCGCCTCGGGAGGTGCCCGTATGCAAGAGGGGATTCTCTCGCTCATGCAGATGGCCAAGAGCGTCGCGGCGCTGGGCAAGCTCAAGGACGCGAAGGTTCCGTTTATCTCTATCCTCACGCATCCGACAACGGGCGGTGTGGCTGCCTCGTATGCGCTCTTGGGGGACGTGAACATTGCAGAGCCCAA
>JANNCG010001160.1:0-1755 GCA_031386385.1 Myxococcales bacterium | reverse complement strand
TTGGGCTGAGAAATACCACTCAATTCACCCAAGCTATTGGCGGCAGGACACAGACATTTCTCGACAGCTGGTGCGGTGCGGTTTAACCCGCGAGCGCCGTGACTGGTGGCCAGATGGACATCCGCACGGGCGCCCTGTCTTTGCGTCTTATGCCCCGTTAGTAATCATCGTTGTCGCGACGCCTGCGTGGGCGATACGGCGGCGGGGGACGATCGCCCATGTGCACCACCACCGGTGAGCCGGTCTCTGCTTGGCCTGCGAACACGCCGTGCCAACCGTTGGGCAGCGGAGGGTTTGCCCAAAAAAACATCCAGCGCGCGTCGTTGGGCGACATGTTTACGCACCCATGAGACATGCGCCAGCCCCACTGCCCGTGCCAAAACGCGCCGTGAATCGCGTATGACTCCCAGAAGTACATCACCCACGGAACATCTTCGATCGAGTACGGACCCGCCATCGCGGTATCGCCGTCCATCGTCGTGGTGATGTGCTTAGCGTATATTCTATACTGACCCGTGGGCGTGTTGTAGCGCTCCATCTCGTTGTTGTTGCGCTTGCCTGTTGAAACAAGCGTTGCGTACGCAGGGGTGTCTCCGTCGTACGCGACGAGGACCTGCTGCTGGATATCGATGTCGATCCAGCGCTCATCCGCGCGCACCCAATCGGGTCGGTGTCGCATCGCCGCGAGTCCAACGTTAAACTCTTTGACCGCGAGCGTGGGCTCAGCCTCGGTGCGCCAGTAGCGATCTCCGCCGATGACAATGGGCTCTTGGTTTGCTTGCAGCTGGATTCCACGGTGGCGCGCGACGCGACGCGAGAGCTCAACCGCGTGACCGTCTCGAATGATGTGATAGAGAAAGCCGGACCTGCTGTTCATGAAGGCGTACGGCAAGTGTGTGGTGGTTGCGTCCATCGCGACGCCGCGAAAATCGCTCCATTGTCGCAGCTCGCTCAGCGGGCCTGCGGGGACAAATCCGCCGCTCTGAGTGCGCCAAAACACCGTGTCCGTCTCGTGGTCGCTGATGGTGCGATCAAGCGCGACGTACATCCCGGTCATTAAGCGCCGGATCACAGGAGAGCCATGTTCGCCTCGCAAATCACCTAGCCCTGGGCGCCTTGGACGGTCATCGTCGTCGTCGCTGCTGTGTGAGTGACGTCGTGGCTCTCCGCCATCGGGACGCGCTTCAAAGTCTAAGCGCCATCCGCGATTGTCTCTTAAGTCATCGCGCGAGGGCAGGTCGCGAAACATCGCTGTGCGACCATAGACAATCGCATATCGGTACGGCAGTGAGGCGTCGCTGTCGGGTTGTGCCGAGCGTGGCTCTCGGTCTCCTTCGTGCCAGGGTGTTGCGAGGGCGCCGCCAACGCAGACGTAGCCACCCGTTGCGAGCTTGTACCACCCACCCTCGCGGCGAAGCTCACGGCGGATGGGGCACGTCTCTCGCGACACGCGCGCACCCTCAAGTGCCACGATCGATCCACCGCGCAAATACCCCGCCAACGGCGCATTGCGGTTCGCCGCGCGCCTTACCGGAACCCATGCTCCCCGAGTCAAAATTTGCGTCGGGATCTCGTAAGGTTCTTCAGGGACACCGCTGTCAACTAAGACGTCGGCGAGCTCACCGCCGCCTGCATCCTCTACGGCTCCATCACTCGTGCTGCCCTCAGCGCCAGAGTCTTCGCGGGACTCGATCGCGTCAGAACGCGGACTGTTAACTGCGCCGCTATCGGTCCCCGGTCGTGACGGACTGCAGG
>JANNCG010001118.1:0-6101 GCA_031386385.1 Myxococcales bacterium | reverse complement strand
TGCAGGCAATCGAGACGTATCGAGAAGAGCTTCGGGCCAGCGGGTTGATGATCCCCGAGTAGGCTGAGTTGGCACAGATGGGGTGAATCTGGTCGGGGTTCGGGGTAGAACACAGGTGTCCATGTTGAAACGCCTGTTTACCCAGATCTCGCCGTGGCTCTTTGCCGCCACTCTCGCCACGCATTCAACCGCAGCGCATGCGGATCTTACCGCTGCGCGCACTGCGCTAGCTCAAGGCGAGTATCCCGCCGCTGAGTTGGTTCTTCGCGCGGCAACCGGTAGGGAGAGGCAAGAGGCCGACTTGCTCTTGGGGCAGCTGCTGCTCGCCACAGGACGCTACGCAGATGCTCAGGCCCTCGGCGAGCGGTTGGCGCGCAATCGTTTGACGCGAGTTGAGGGCTTGACCCTCGAGGGCGAGGCTCGCGTGGCTGTGGGCCAGTACGACGAAGCTGTGGCGCGGTGGACTCAAGCGGTGGATCGCGCGCGCACAGGCGTGGGTCGCCGAGCTCGCGCCCTGGCAGGAAAATGGCAGGTCATTCTCGGTCATCGCGACTTGGCCGAAGAGCTCACGCAGCCCTTGGTGGACGAATACAACGACGCCATGCAAGAGCAAGAAGACCATCCCGGCACCCCTGAGCGCCCAAATCCCCGCACCGCGATCCTTCGAGACGCTGAGGCGCTGACCTATCTGGCGATGGCGATGCGTTCGCTCAACTCGCCGCAAGATGCCAATCAAGCATTCAACGACGCCATTCGACTCGACGCCCACCGCGTCGAGACCTTGATCGAACACGCGGAGCTGTACCTGTCCAAAGAAGACATGGCCAACGCGGGCGAGTCGCTTCGTGATGCGCTCGCGGTCAACGCTCACAACGCGCGAGGGTTGCTGTTGCGTGCGGAGACTAGGCTGGCAAATGACATGGATTTTACCCATGCAAGTGAAGATTTGGACGAGGCGCTTCGGGTCAATCCAAACCTCGCGGACGCCTACGCGGTGCGTGCACAAATGGCCCTCCGCGACGAGAACATTGTCGAGGCCACGCGCTTGGTCGAGCGCGCGCTGCAGATTAACCCTCGGTCACTTGAGGCGATTAGTACGCGCGGAGTGATTCGCTTTCAAGCGGGCGACGCCGATGGGCTGCGACGATCGTTTGATGAGCTATTTAGAATCTCGCCCGTATATGTTCAAGGCTATACACTCTTGGCCGAGTTTGCCGACTGGGGTCATCGCTACGACGACGCGATTGTCTTAATGCGTGAAGGATTGCTGCGTCCTTCGGTCGCTTCAGACCGGCGATTGCAGGGCTGGATGCGAGCACAATTGGGGATCAACCTGCTGCGCACAGGGGACGAAGAGCACGGACTGGTAGAGCTTCAAGAGAGCTTTCGCATCGATCGGTACAACGTTCGAGTATACAACTTGCTCAATCTGTACGAAGACACCATCACCAATCAATACGCCAGCGAGACCCGTCCGCCGTTTGTGTTTCGCTTTCATAAAGAAGAGCAGCCGGTGCTGACCAGGTATGTTCCGCAGTTGTTGCAGCGGGCGTACGCGGACATGAATCGGCGGTATCACTTTACGCCCCAAGGCCCACTGCGTATTGAGATGTTCGCAGAGACTGAGCACTTCAGCGTGCGCACCGCAGGGCTGCCCGAGATCGGTGTGCAGGGTGTGTGTTTTGGTAGGCTAATTACAGCGATTTCGCCAAAGGCTGGACCCTTCAATTGGGCCCAGATCTTGTGGCACGAGCTGGCTCACGTGTATGCTATTCAGTTGTCTCGGTCACGGGTTCCGAGGTGGTTTACCGAAGGCTTGAGCGAGTGGGAGTCCTTTCACTCGCACCCCGAGTGGGCCCGCGAGATGGACCGTGATCTTTTCGTTGCACTACAGGCCAACCGGCTTCCACGCGTGCGTGATTTTAACACCGCGTTTACCCATGCGCGGGATGGCTCATCGGTGATTGTCGCCTACTACGCCGCGTCCAAGCTGGTTGAGTATATGATTGATCGCTACACCTTTGATCGGGTCATCACGATGCTTCCACTTTGGGGTCAAGACATCGCTACGCCAGAGGTTATGCAGCGCGCATTGGGCGTGAGCATCGATCAACTCGACACTGACTTTAGAGCCCACACCCAACAGAGGCTCGCGCGATTTTCGACGCAATGGGCCTTTGTTGAAGGAGCGTACTCTGAGCGCGAGCGTCTCGCTCGTGAGGCGACGGCACAGCCGCAAAATGCTGAGGCGCAGGCACGCCACGCTGCGGCGCTTGCGGTCGCGGGTGAGAGAGCGACTTGTAAAATCGCTGCACAAAATGCTGTTCGGTTGGACAGAAATAACACCCTAGGGCACTACCTGTTAGCGCGCGTGGCGCTCGGAGAGCGTGATGCTCCGACGGCGCTCAACGAACTCTCAGCGATATTTGCCAACCGCGTGGATGGGTATGAGCTGCGGATGCTTGAGGTTCAAGCGGCTCGTGGCGCCCGCAACGCCGCAAGAACGCGGGCGGCACTCGAAGCTGCCATCCGTATGGATCCTTCGCAGAGCGAGCCCTTCAGTCTGCTGGTGGCCCTTCATCGTCAAGAGAACCGCCCAGCGGATGAGCTCGTTGCCTTGCGCCAAGTGGTGCGGCTCGACCAACACGATCGCGAAGCACTGAAGACTTTGTTTGAGCGGCTCGTCGCAAGCAACGGGTGGGCTGAGATTCGTCAACTCGCCGACCATGCGCGCAACTGCGACCCTGAATCGGTGGCGAATCACTTCACCTTGGCCCGTGCATTTGCAGACGCAAACCTCCGTCCCGACGCGATCTACGAATTTCAATCCGCGCTCGCGCTGACGCCACCACCCGCGGAGGCCGCGCCGATTCGCGTGGCTTTTGCCAGGGTATTGTTGGCACAAAATGATCGCACCGGCGCGCAAGAGCAAGCGCGTGAAGCGCAACGTGCGCTGCCCAATGACCCCGCCGTTCGAGCGCTCGCACAACAGGTCGGACTGCGCCGGTGAGCGGAAGACGCAGCGTAAGAGCTGACGTTCTCGCAGGATTTCTCGCGATGTTGGCCGCCCTCGCGGTTGTCGGAGGCTTCGCCCTCTATCGGCAATCGCGCACCGCCGCACAGCTGCGATTGCAGAACCAACACTACCTTCCGGTGAGCGTGCTGCTCAACCGGCTATACAACAATCAAGACACACTTGATGTGCAACTTGAGCGATTTAGCACCACGCGAGACCCAGCGGCACGCACATGGCTTCAGGGCGCAAGGCGTGTTCGGCGTGGGGTCGTGGGGCGTGCTCGCTCAGAGCTCTCTTTTGCCAAAGTTGACGCGGTCTCTGTGCAAGATCGCACGCTGATTGATCGCTTAACTGCCGGTATTTCTGCAGTTGATTCGCGTTTTCGTGAGAGCGAAGTTCAGTACCAAGCGCTCTACGATGCCCTCGCGTTAGGCGATCGACAGCGAGCCCAGCAAGGGTACCGAACATTAGCCGAGGCTGAGCAACTTTCGCTGGCGACTCTTCGTGATGCGGCCAGAGAGCTAGAGCTTCGCATGGCGGCCCTCGCCGACGACGCGGTGCAAGAGCAACGGCAGACCCTGCGGGTCTTGGCCGCGGCAACGACCATCGCGCTTGGATTTGGCTTGGTGATGTTGTTCTCTGCGCGCAGCGCGCTGTTGCCTCTGTCGTTGCTGATCGCCAAAGTGCGAGCGGTGGCCGGAGGAGATCTGCGCGCGCAGCCCATTCGCGCCAGGGACGATGAGATTGGCGAGCTTGCGACAGAGTTTGACAAAATGGTCGTCGCGGTTCGTGATCGTGACACCGAGCTTCGCGCAAACGCCGAGCGTATCCGCGCCGCAGAGCGACACCTTGAGCAGGTGGTCGCGACCCTCCGAGCAGCGGTGCTTGTGGTGAGCCATAAAAAGCTCATTGATAGTGCAAATCCTGCGACATTGTTGCTCGCACCGGCGTTTGCTTTTGAGGGATCGAGGTTTGATCAAAGCCCGTTTGCGTCTCTCACTGCGGTGGTTGAGGCGGTCGATCGGGTGCTCGCGGGTGAGGGCGCCTGCGAGTTTTCGTCCATTGAGTTTGGAGACCGCTCGCTCGACGCAGCAGTCGCGCCCTTTGTCTTGCCGGGTCGCGCTGAGCGTGGGGCACTCGTGGTTCTCGATGACGTAACTAGCCGCGAGCAAGCCCGTGCAGACGTGCTGAAATCTGAGCGACTCGCCGCCATTGGTCGGATGGCTGCGCACGTGACCCATGAGGTTCGCAACCCGCTCACTTCGCTGGCGCTCAACGCAGAGATGCTGCAAGAAGAGCTGCTTGAGAGCAACGTTGGGGTCAGCGCCACTCGGCTTGTGACCGCGATGCAGCGCGAGGTCGATCACCTCACCGCGATCACCGAAGAGTATCTACGTGTCGCGCGGCTTCCGGCGCCAAGGCTTGAGCGAGAAGAGCTTGGCGCTCTCGTGCAAGCGGTAGCGGACTTTATGGGGCCCGAGCTCGCACGTGCCAATGTCGAGATGGTGCTGAAAATTGACCGGGTTTTTGTCGCGGTGGATGAGGGGCAAATTCGGCAGGGCTTGGTGAATTTGCTTCGAAATGCCCGAGAAGCGATAGGATCGATTCGCGACGCAGGCGGCAAGGTGCAGATCGAAGTGGCGCTTCGCGACGGGCGGGCTGAGTTAAGTGTCCAAGACAACGGGCCAGGGATTGAGCCCTCTATTCGGGCGAGGCTGTTTGAACTCTTTGCGACGACCAAGGAGAAGGGCACTGGCCTGGGATTGTCCCTTACACGCGAGATCTTTTTGGCTCACGGTGGCGGGGTGGACGTCCTGGACGCTGTGGATTCAAGCGGAAGTACTGTTAGTGGGGCGCGATTTGTACTATGGCTGCCAGCCCTCGCAGAAGAACTAGGAGAACGGCAATGACAAGGTCTGATGGACGCGGTGATACAGAACTTCGATCGGTTACCATAGAGCCCGGATGGCATCGTCCATCGGACGGCAGCGTGCTCTATCGCGCGGGCAATACCGTCGTGCTGTGCACTGTAAGCATCGAGGAGGGCGTCCGAGACTTTCTTCGAGGGCAGAACAAAGGCTGGATCACGGCAGAGTATTTGATGCATCCTCGCGCAGGACAGCGTCGACAAAATCGCGATGGCTTCAACGGTCGCCCTCTCGGTGGTCGCACGCAAGAGATTGCTCGGCTGATTGGTCGCTCGCTGCGCGCAGCCATTGATCTTGAGGCTCTTGGCGAACGAACGATTCACGTTGACTGTGACGTTCTCGAAGCCGACGGCGGGACACGTACGGCGTCGATCACCGGCTCTATGGTCGCCCTGATGATCGCGCTTGATCGCCTGAAAAAACGCAACGCGTTGCACAAACCCTGTGTTCGCGCACGTATCGCAGCGGTGAGCGCTGGTGAGGCATTTGGCAAGCTCATGTTGGATCTCGCATACGACGAAGACAGCCGCGCCGAGATGGATCTAAACGTGGTCGCGAGCGACTCGGGCAAAATCGATGAGGTACAGTGAACCGCTGAGGGGGCTCCGATGGAGCGCTCGAAGGTGAACACCCTGATCGATATGGCGCTTGAGGGCGTGATTCATCTTGGGACAAAGCAACGCGAGGCGCTTGCAAAAGCTGAAGTGAACATGCTGGGCTTGATGATTCGATGAGCTTGCGGCCCCTGCTTGTTGCGACGGCAAACCAGGGTAAGCTTCGCGAGTTGCGAGCGCTTTTGACGGGATTTTCGCTGTTGTCGTTAAGGGACGTCGGCATCGACTATCTGGATGAGCCCGGAGTGGACTACCGCAGCAACGCGACGGCGAAGGCGCTTGAGGCTTCACGTCGCAGCTTGATGGTGGCGCTCGCGGATGATTCGGGACTTGAGGTCGATGCGTTGGGCAACGCTCCGGGCTGGTTTTCGGCTCGGTTTGGTGGCACTCACGGAAACGACATAGCCAACCGCGCGGCGCTGCTCGCGGCGCTTGATGGGGTCCCGGTCAGTCAGCGAGGTGCGAGATTTCGCTGCGCGGTGGCGGTCGCAGACTGTGGTGGAGCGCTGCAAAATCGCGTGCTTTTGAGCTTCGGCGCTTGCG
>JANNCG010001083.1:0-1614 GCA_031386385.1 Myxococcales bacterium | reverse complement strand
GCGCTATTGATTCAGTTCGCCGCTGCGTGTCGCGAAGACAAACGAGCAGGCAAAACCGCACCAAAATCGAAGAAGCCGTCCAAGTCGAGAAAGACCGAAGAGACAGCCGAAGTGCTTGAAGATTCGGTGAGAGAACTCAATGAGAGGCACGCCAAGATGGCCTCGCTTCTTGGACGATTGTGGGTCACGCTGCGCAGGGGCCAAAAAATGCTCGCGGGAAAGGTGGATTCGGATGAAGCGGCCAGCGAGACGGACGCGCAGCTTGAGTCACTTTTGGGACGCGCTTGGAAGTTGCCCGAGCTCAAAGAGCGAGGATATTGGGTCACCGATCGAACGCTGGTTGAGCTCTGCCACGAAAAGATCAGCGACCCCGTTTTGCAAATGGTCACCACAAGGGGTTACCTACTTGATCTTGAGACGGGGGTTGTCTACGTGGATTGGTCATCGATTCCGTTTATGGCGATGCGTCACGCGGCGGGCAGCATGCGGCAGTCTCGGATGAGTGTTTTGCGGGTCGCCGAGTGCGCCCTGTATCCAGGCGCGGTTGCAAATCGCCGTATTCGTTGGGACGACAAAGCCGGAACGATCAGTGAATTTCCGATCCAAACGGCTCAGTTTGAGCAGGTTCAAGCGCTGAGCAAGACCATCGATGAGGCGATGAAGATCTTTCGCGAACAGCTAAAAAACCCACTCAGTCCACACGAGGCTGTTTTGCTTATCGACGCAAAACGCTATGGCAGTACACCCGACGGAACGGTCGTCCTCGAAGACTCCGCAGGGACGCGGCTCGTGCTTCGGGATCCACCTTCGGCAAAGGAGCCCACAATGACAAACTTCATTCATGCAGGTGGAGCGTTTGGCGCGGGACCGACGGCCATTCGGCTCTGGTTTGCCGTCAACGAGCGTGTCGTCTATGGACAGCCGATGGCCATTTTTGCAGAGCAAAATCACGTTCGACTCGGAATGTAAGGGAACAAGATCATGGCACTCGACACACTTCGTGAACTCGACAACGACACAACCCGATTGCTCATCGCAGGGGCCTCAGTCGCAGCTGACGACGACGCACTCGCGAGACAGCTCGTCGCTCTCCGTGAGCTCGCCTCCAAGGCCCCTGCCCTCTCTAAAGTTGCAGATCAGGTAGAAAAAGTTTGCGCTTCAAAGGGCTCTCACGTGGCAGCAGAACTGCTCAACCTTGCTGCGCAAAACACACAAATTCGCGGCGCGCAGGCCAAGCTAGCGAGGGTTGATGGAGCACTTTTGGCGCTCGCCGCAACAGAAAAAATCCGGACACCGCTCGGCAGCGCTGCGATTGAGGCGCTGCTCATGGCCTTCAACGGCGAGAGCGACGAGCCAGACGATGAGGTCAACGCAGCATTGCAGAACGACCGTATCGTCGATCTGCGGATTGTGAGCAAGCTCGACGTGTTGCTCAACGCGTACTTCGACGAAGAGTTGGTTGAGAAGATCTTTCTGCGATACGGCAAGACCGCGAGTCGGGGCCTTATCGCGCGCTTTAATCCAAAGGGAACCGACTCCGATGTGCAGCGCTTAAAGCTCATCACGCTGACCGCGGGCACCGACGCTATTGATTTTTTGCGCCGCGCGCTTGCA
>JANNCG010001080.1:0-2784 GCA_031386385.1 Myxococcales bacterium | reverse complement strand
CCATGCACAGCGGGAAACCCGGCGGTCCCGGCGTCGTAGATCACCCGGTCCGTAAACCCAAACAGCCGGACATCCACCCCTGGCATCGAGCGCGCGGCCTCCGCGATCAGTGAGCCAAACAAGCGTGCGCGAGGCATGTTCTCTCCGCTCGCCATGGACCCTGAGCAATCGATCACGACGCCGATAAAGAGGTCGCTGCTCACGTGCATCTCGCGCGCGATAAGCACCCGTGGATCACCTCGCGTGACCAGCGATTTGGTGCGATGCAGGTCCACCCGGCGGCCGCGAAGCCGCAACTTTTCGGGGATAAAATGCAGACCAAGTCGCTCAAGGTAGCGCCTGAGCGTCATCGCTGAGCGTTTTACGCGTTGCGCCAGGACCCGGTGCGCCGAGCCCTCGTAGCGCACCCGAATGACCTCATGGATGAGCTCAAAATCCGTGTCCTCGGTGACATTCAGCCATTTCTTGCCTCCGGGGCGGGAGTTGCCGAATCCATCGTCGTCGCTCTTGCGCGGGTTGATGACCCGCTCGACCTCGCGCTCAATCTCGTCGTCGGTGATCCCGTCTGTGTTTCGGTCAAGCTCACCCTCCGCGCCCTGCGCGACGTCTTCGTTAGAACCTACAACACCCAAAAGCCGGATCTCGTCGCCGAAAATATCACGCACCGCTCGACTGATGATCAAGAGCTCATCCATCGTAGATCGCCTGAATTTGGCGCCAGAAAAGAGCGCCAGCGCGCGAGTCACCTTCTCGTCTGTGTGTCGCTCGCCAAGCCCCATGCGAAGAGCCCGCACAAACCGACTAAAGCTTGAGCCTGATTTCTCAAGGGCTCTGAGCACGGCACCATGATCGAGCGATACGCAACCCGAGGTCCGCGCGATCTCCAAATGCGCTTCGACCAATACGGCGTACGTGTCCGCGAGAAGCGCTTGATACAGAGTGAAAATACCATGCTCGCGCGAGCTGTGTTGAAAAGCATAAGCGTCGAGTTTTTTCAGCTTGTCGCCGTACTCTGAGTCCAGCGCGCGAAGATTGCGCTCGAGATGCTCGTCTGCGACCAGATTTAAAAGCCGGCCAATGCCTTCGTTTTGTCCCTGGTCCCACGCTTTTCTCTGTGCCTCGCCCCGGTGATAGCGGTGATGCCCGAACTCGTGAAGAATAAGCCCCTCCACAACCGAGCGGCCATACCGCTCACCGCGCATCAGCGGAAGCGCACTAACGAAGATTCTCTCTTCATCGAGTCGTGTGTACCCAAGGGTCTGGTCGCGGGCCATCTGGATGCGCATCACGCGACCCGTAAGGATCAGACCAATGCCGACTCCCCAGGCGAACGTCCTCGCGATCGCCCGCAATTTTGCAGCCCGAGCAAGCCGTAGTGATCGCGCTTTGTTCAGCTCGTTGATCGCAGCTTGCCGAGTGTCTGGCTTCGCGGCTTGTTGCAGTACGAGCGTCCAGAGCAAAGCTCCCAGCCGCCAATCAAGGGTGCTTAAGCGTAGATAGTATAAAATCTTCTGCTCGCTGACCCACCGCTCGCCAGCCATCAGCGCGTTCTCGATGTACGCCTCGGCGTCATCTTGGGAGAGGCCAGCTGTCCAAGGGTCTTCTGTCGCGGGGTTCGCGAAGGACGCCTGCATCAACGCCGGCCAGCCGACAAGATTGCCCTCGGTGTACAGCCGCGCCGCGATCAGGATAGCCGTGGATTTTTCCAGTGCAGTGCAGTTGAGAAGCACCCAGTGCAACAGCAGGTGTTGCGTCGTGGTGAGCACTTGGTTGCGTGTCAGCATGCGTCTCGCCCCGAGCGATACAATGCTGGCGCTCTTTGCGTGCAGAAGGCTCTCGTCCAGGGCGTCTGGTGAGTCGGCGAGGAGGACCAGGGGCTCTATGTCCGAGGGCTCAAGCCAGGTACCGTCTTGACTGTTACACAGTAGCGCAACGACTTGAGCATAGGCCTCGGCGTGACTATCAACGCGGGCCATCGCGCTGCGAAAAGCGTCGCGCTCGAGCTCCGTTTGCTCACTGCGCACGACGGCTTTGAGTGACTCTCTCAACTCGTCGGATAAGCTTGAATAAATCGGACGAATGTCATTTGCCAGATCGGCGACAAGCGCACGTAGCTCAAGCTGTTGCTCGGGGGAGGCGCTCGGGGTCGTCTGCTGCGCGATGCTGTGAACTGCGTTGATCAATCGCGCTGCGCGTTCAGCGACGAGCTCTGAAGGGTGAACCAAGTGTTCAAGTGCGAGGGCGAGCAACGCGTTCCAGTCGTTGGTGGCGAAAACGCTCGCACTCTGGGTGGCGACCGCAGCGCTGAGCGAGCCGTATGCCCGGGCGAGAAAGGGCGCCGGGCACTGCGCAGCCGCTTCGAGATACGTCGGCGCAATCGCGCTTCGGGTCATGCGTTCTAACGCCCTCGACGCGTGAAGCGGATTTCGCTCGCCGAGCCAAATATCAGCAAAAAAGCTGAGCTCTGTCCTGCCCGCGAGCCACCGTTCGGCGAGCTCGTCCATCGCTGCGATGAACTCTGCCGAGTCGGTAAACCCCCGGTTGAGCTCGCGAATCACCTGCGGAACCGGATCCACGCACCGCAACAGCGCGACGCAGACATCAGCGCGTTGCTCTGGCGTTTCTCGGTTCAGCAGTGAGTCGGTGACCCGCGTAGTCGGCCAACACATCACCGACAACAATGCCGAGTCAAGCTCGCTCCCGCCGCCATAGGTTAAGTCGTCGAGCGTGGTCGACGATGGCCGCTCGGGCAGTGTGGTGGAATCGAGGCTTACGAGCTCTTCG
>JANNCG010001034.1:0-2310 GCA_031386385.1 Myxococcales bacterium | reverse complement strand
GTCGTCGACGTGACCACTGATCGTGGAACGGGGACTAAATTCACCATCACGCTTCCTATTACGCTCGCGATTTTGCGCGCTCTTCTTGTCGGCGTGGCGGGTAGAACCTACGCGCTGCCGTTGTCATCCGTGGCGGAGGCGACGATGTTAGACCAGAAGAGCATTCGCATGGTTGAGGGGCGTGAGATCACGACTTTGCGTGGCGAATCGCTGCCACTGTGCCGACTTGAAAAACTCTTTGACCATCAACGCGCCACACCGAGGACCGCGCGCGCGAGCGTCGTGGTGGTCTCGCTTGGCGGTCGTCGCGTCGGGATGGTCGTTGATGAGCTGTTCGGTCAGCAGGATATTGTAATCAAGGCGCTGGGTCCTTCGCTCGCGGGAGTGAAGGGCTTCGCGGGAGCCACGGATCTTGGTGAGCAGCGTGTAGGCTTGGTGCTTGATGCGGCGGCGCTTCTGGATGAAATCTTAGCCGGTGTCGAACGGCGCAACCTGGAGAATTACGGTGGCGGAAAATACTCGACGTGAGCTCACGCGGGGTCGCGTGCGACGAGCACGGGCTCTCCCGGGTGCGGAAGATCTTGAAGAATACCTTGGATTTCGTGCGGATTCAGAGATGTTTGCCGTGTCCTTGGCGCTCGTGCGAGAGATCCTGAAGCCGCCGCCGATTACGGAGGTTCCGAGAGCTCGCAGCGATATCTTGGGGATCGTTAGCGTCCGAGGAAACATCACCACTGTGCTCGATTTGCGAAGGCGACTACGCCTCCCACCGTCGCCTCCCACCGCCCAGTCGCGGGTGCTCTTGGTTCAGGGCAACGACGAGGTTTTAGGGCTCCTCGTTGACGAGGTGACGCAAGTGTACCGACTCTCTCCCGCTGAGATTGAACCCGCTGCTGCGCTTCTTGGCGGCGCCTCATCGCCCCACGTTTCGGGAATCGGCCGCCCCCGGATGCGCGGTCTTCGCGGCGATGCCGAGACAGTCCAGGACGAAGTGTTAATTCTTTTAGACCTCGCGGCGCTTTTGTCTACGGACCGAGCGACGGTTTCATACGGATAACCATGAGCATGTTAGTGGCTGAAAACCCAAGGAGCGCACACCTTGCATAGAAATCGCAAAAGCCCAAGTGGACCTTCGGAGCACGAATACAGCCTCGTGGGGTTTCGCGTCGGCTCGGGTTTGTTTGCGGTCGATGTGAGCTCAGTGCGCGAGATCCTTGCGCCTGGTGTGCTCGTGACGGTTCCGCAGGCGTCAAAAATTGTCTTGGGCGTGATCGAACACCGAGGAAAGGTTGTTCCCATTGTGGACCTGCGCCGTCGATTTGGGTTTGGTCCGCTGCCGTCAACGCAGCGGGCCAAGTGGATTGTCGTCGACATTGGCGGGGTTTGGTTTGGCCTTGTCGCCGACGAAGTGACGGAGGTTTTTCAGGTCGGAGCCTCGCAAGAGCGTGTGTCTCCCCGTGTGGGGAGTGGGGATGTCGCACAGGGTTTTTCGAAGGTATTTGCCTACGATAAACAGATCGTCATGGTGATGGATCTGCCCGCCCTCGCACGGGCGATCGACCGAGATGAGGTGCTGCCCTCAGGCTCTATCAATCCCCCGGCGCTCGAAGGGGTGACCCCATGAATGGCTCGTCACTCCACCACCCCGACGCGGACGTTCGGCGTCAAATTTTGGCGCAGCTTCAGCCAACACAAATTGACGGGATGTTGCCCGAACTTTTGGGATTGCTCGACGATCCGGACTGGCGGGTCCGTCGTGAGGTGGCTTTCGCTCTCGGGCGTGCGCACAGCGTGTCGTTAGCGATTATGCCACTCTTGGCGGCCGTCGAGACCGGCGATGTAGGTCGCCGCAATGCCGCAATGGAGGCCCTTCGCCAGATTGGAACGGTCGTTTCGCCTGTCATTTTGCAACATCTTTCAGTCGTCGAACCCGGTCCTCGTCGGTTTCTCGTCGAGCTCCTCGGCGACGTCGGCACGATCACCGCAGTTGAGCCGCTCGAGCAGCTGCTCTTTGGCGACGACGCCAACGTCGCCCACGCGGCCGCCGAGTCTCTCGCTCGCATCGAAAATATCGCCGCCGAGCGTGCGTTAGTTCGCGCGCTAAAGTCTCACGAAGCGGTGGTTCGTCTCGCTGTTTTGCAGGCCTTCGCCTCTCGCAAGCGACACCTCGAGTGGTCTGAGCTTGAACCATTGCTCAATGACATGCTCTGCCGTCGAGCGGCCATCATCGCCGCAGCGTGGTGTGAACAACCTGCCGCTGTCCATGCTTGTCTCAAGATCCTTGAATCGGGTGGTCCAATTGCAACCGCG